>CALRZA010000241.1:0-4145 GCA_943372535.1 Auritidibacter sp. Marseille-P8566 | reverse complement strand
AGATCGACCCCGTCGGGCCGCATCCGCCCGCGGCTGGTCACCGCGCCCGGCGCCCCGAGGATCAGGTGCGCGAGCGTGACCGGGTAGACCCCCATGTCGAAGAGGGGGCCGCCGCCGAGATCAGCACGCCAGAACCGCTCGAGAAACGGCGGGGCGGCAAAGCCAAGCCCCGCCTGCACGAGCATCGGCTCGCCGATCGCCCCGGACGCGATGATCTCGCGGGCCCGCACGATCGTCGGGTTGAAGACGGTCCACATCGCCTCCATGAGGAACACGCCGTGCTCGGCGGCGAGCGCCTGCAGCTCCCGCGCGTCATCCGCCGTCATCGTCATCGGCTTCTCGCACAGCACGTGCTTGCCGGCGAGGATCGCCGCGCGGGCCCCCTCCACGTGCATCGGATGCGGGGTCGCGATGTAGACCGCGTCGAGCTCGGGCAGGGCGAGCATGGCATCCAGATCACCGAAGGCGAGCGGGATGCCGTGAGCCGCCGCGAACTCGTCCGCGCGCTCCTGGGTGCGGGAGGCGACCGCGATCACCTCCGACCCCTCGACCCGACGCAGGTCGGGCAGCACGCTCGGCACGATGCCGCCCGTGCCGATGATGCCCCAGCGGATGGTTCGTGTCGTCGTCATAGGCGCACCCTACGTGATCGACCCGAGCCTTCGTAAGCGGTTGTCCGAGGTCGCCGTGGTCGTCACCGTCTCTGTCGTCGGCGCGGCCTAGGCTTGCCGCATGGCTCGCCCCACCACCCAGTTCCGCTGCACCGAGTGCGGCTGGACCACTCCCAAGTGGGTCGGCCGCTGCGGCGAGTGCCAGCAGTGGAACACGGTCGTGGATGCCACGGCGCCCGCCGCCCGCGTCACCGCCGTTCGCCCCACCAGCGGCGCCCGCTCGATCACCGAGATCGGGGCGGAGTCCGTCGCCCACTGGCCCAGCGGCATCGCCGAGTTCGACCGCGTGCTCGGCGGCGGGGTCGTGCCGGGCGCGGCGATCCTGCTCAGCGGCGAGCCCGGCGTCGGCAAGTCGACGCTCCTGCTCGAGGTCGCCAGTCGCGCCGCTGCCTCCGGCCAGCGCGTGCTCTACGTCAGCGCCGAGGAGTCGGTGAGCCAGGTGCGCCTGCGCGCCGAACGCACCCACGCCCTCCAGCCCTCGCTCTTCCTCGCCGCCGAGACCGACCTCGCGACGATCCTCGGCCAGATCGACGAGGTGCAGCCTCAGCTCGTGATCGTCGACAGCGTGCAGACCGTCTCCTCCGGCCTGACCGACGGGCTCGCAGGCGGGCCCTCGCAGGTGCGCGAGGTCGCGTCGACGCTCATCCGCGTCAGTAAGAATCGCAACCTGCCGGTGCTGCTCGTCGGCCATGTCACCAAAGACGGCACGATCGCCGGCCCTCGCCTGCTCGAACACCTCGTGGATGTCGTGCTGCAGTTCGAGGGCGACCGCCAGACCGCGCTGCGCTTCGTGCGCGCCCACAAGAACCGGTTCGGCCCGACGGATGAGGTGGGCTGCTTCGAGATGACCGGCGACGGCATCGCCGAGGTCGCCGACCCGAGCGGACTGTTCCTCTCCCGCGCGCGTACCCCCACGAGCGGCACGTGCGTGACGATCGCCGTCGAGGGCCGCCGCGCCCTCCCGGTCGAAGTGCAGGCGCTCATCGTGAAGACGCAGGCTCCCCAGCCGCGGCGGGTCGTCAACGGGGTGGATTCGTCACGCGTGGCCATGCTGCTCGCGGTGCTCGAGCGGCGGGCGAACCTGCCGCTCTCGGGATTCGACGTGTACGTGTCGACGGTCGGCGGCATCCGCGTCACGGAGCCCGGCGCCGACCTCGCCATCGCGCTGGCCATCGCGAGCGCGTACCGCGACAAGGCCTTCCCCGTGACGATGGCGGCGGTGGGCGAGATCAGCCTCGCGGGCGAGATCCGTCCGGCCTCCAACGGCAAGCAGCGGCTCACCGAAGCGGCGCGCCTCGGCTTCAGCGACGTGCTCGACAGCGACACCGTGCACCTGCGGGAGGCGCTGCGGCGCGCGTTCGCGGGCGCGAGCGTCGAGCGCGTCGACGTGCCGGACTTCTAGCGGGGGACGTGAACTGACGCCGAGGCGTCAGGCACAGCCCCACGAGAACTGACGCGGGTGACCGCGTCAGTTCATGATCGCGGGGCCCCAGTCCTCCACGCGCCAGTCGATCCAGCCGCTCTGGCGAGTGAGGCGCACCGAGATGGCGTCCCAGGTGCCGTCGGCCTTGGTGCCGATGCAGGCGAAGGTGTCGCCGATGAGCAGCGGCGGGGCCGGACACTCCACGGTGAACTCGGCGCCCAGCGCGGCGGCATCCGCTTCGACCGAGTTGGCGATCTCCTGCGAGAACCAGCCGGGCAGAATCGAGATGAGCAGACCGGGCAGGATCAGCACGCCGGCCAGCACGGTCACGACCGAGGCGGCGTTGAACGCGAGCGGAAGCAGGCCCTTGCCGGTCTGGGCCCAGGTGCGGATCGCGCGCGCGATGAGGTAGCCGGGCTGACCGAGTAGCGACCAGAACCCGCTCGCGGGATGCTTGTGGCCCCACACCTGCAGCAGCAGGCGGTCGAACGCGGCGAGGCCCATGACGATGAAGTACGGTCCGAGCCAGACGACGAGCAGCAACGGGAAGTTGCCGCCCTGGCCGAGCACGGCGATGAGCAGGACGCTGATGACGAGCTGGATCGCCGGCATGAACGCGATCGCCCAGACGGCTCCCGTGTAGGTGCCGAGCGAGCGCGGCGCACGCTCGGGCGCGGCCGGCATCTCCTCGGCGAGCGCGCTCAGCAGTGGCGTCTCGGGGTTGGTGTTCGCGTGGAAGCTCGCGCGGCGCGGGCCGGGCGCGGCCTCCTCGACGGAGTCCGCGGGCGGGGGCTGAAGTTCGCGCAGGGTCATGGCGAGCAGCGGCTGGGCCGAGAGCTCCTCATCCACGGGGTCGGTCTCGAGCGGCGGCATCTCGGCGATGAGGCTGCCGCTCTCGCGGCGCTCGCGTTCGCGCTGCTCGCGACGGGAGGGCAGGCCGTCGTCATACGACGACGTGACGACGACGTCTTCTTCGGGCTCAGCGACGACCGCACGGGCCGACGCCGGCTGGACGACCATCGGCGCACGCGCCTCGGAGGTGTGCTCCGTCCACGCCTGAGAATCCCACCAGCGCAGCTGCGGGAGTCCGAGGGGGTCGGGATACCAGCCCGCAGGCACCCCGAAGATGTTGTCGTCCACCTCCCCAGCGTATCGGCAGAGTCACCTGACAGAAAGTCCGGTGTTGAAACAGGTGTGACGGATGTTAATCGCGCAGTTCGAGCAGCCAGGCGTTCGCCGCGGCCGTGAATGCGGCATCCACTGTCATGGGCTCGCCGTCGATGGCGCGGATCGGCGCCGCGTACCGCACGCTCGAGACCAGCCACGCGGCATCCGCAGCCCGCAGGATCTCGGGGGTCGTGAGCTCGAAGCCGGTGGTGAGCCCCTGCTGGGCGGCCCAGCGGAAGAGGTTCGCCTGTGTCGTCCCGTCGAGGATGCCGAGGCCCACGCCCGGGGTGAGCAGGGCATCCCCGCGCCGGTAGACGAGGGTGGAGGTGGGGCCCTCGAGCACGATGCCGTCGCTGGAGACGAAGACCACGTCATCCGCGTCCCGGCGCTGGGCCTCGCGAACCGCGGCACGGTTGACCGCGTAGCTCAAGGTCTTGGCACCCGCGAGCAGCCACGGCGACGTGCGCTCGACGTCGTGCCGTACGCCCCGATCGAGCAGCACGACGCGGATGCCGACGGTGCGCTCGTGCGTGAAGTCGGGCGACGGCGAGCCGTAGCACCACCCGGTCGGGATGCCCGAACCCTCGATGCCGCGGGTGAGCACGGTCTTCACGAAGGCCTCGGGCACGGGATCGATCGCCTCGGCGGTCGCGCGGATCGCGTCGCGCCACGCGTCGAGGTCCGGTGCGGGCAGGTCGAGCATCGCCGCCGACCGGGCGAAGCGGCTGAGGTGGTGCTCGAGCGCCTGCGGGGCGCCCCCGGCGACGCTGATGGTCTCGAAGATACCGTCGCCGCGGGTGGCCCCGAGGTCGAGGGCGCTGAGCACGGGGTCGGCCGGGTCGACGAAGCGGTAGGCGGTGGCATCCACCGCACTGGCGCCGGCC
>CALRZA010000240.1:0-4147 GCA_943372535.1 Auritidibacter sp. Marseille-P8566 | reverse complement strand
ACTTCGAGATCATCGCCCTCAAGCCGGGCGACGAGGTCGTGGGCATCGCCCAGGGCGGCGACGGCGACGAGCTCGTCTTCGTGACCTCGGATGCCCAGCTGCTGCACTTCGCGGCGGCCGCCGTGCGCCCGCAGGGAGCCTCCGCCGCGGGCATGGCCGGAATCAACCTCGCAGCGAAGGCCACCGTCACCTTCTTCGGTTCCGCCGACCCGGCGGCCGACAACGTCGTCGTCACGCTGTCGACCTCGGTCACGACGATCGCCGGAGTCGACCCCGGACGGGGCAAGGTCTCGGCGCTCACCGAGTTCCCCGGCAAGGGTCGCGCCACGGGCGGCGTGCGCGCGCAGAGCTTCCTCAAGGGCGAAGACGTGCTCGCGCTCGCGTGGGTCGGACCGGATCCGGCGATCGCGGTCGGCACCGACGGGTCGATCCGCGCACTGCCTGAGCGCGGGGCGAAGCGCGATGCCTCGGGAACGCCGCTCGAGGGCGTCGTCGGCTCGGTGGGCTCGGCCGTCTGACACGGGCCGCGCGGGTCAGCGCCGCACGCCTCACACGTGCGGCACGAAGTCCTGCCACGCGAGCCGACGTTCGGCGCGGGGGTCCTTCTCCACGCGATCGACCCGGTCGATGATGAGGGTGCGCCGACGGCGTGCGGTGTAGCGAGGCCAGTCCTCACCCGGCGAGCCGGTGTGGGCGAACGAGAGCCACCAGCGCTGCATCCGCTCCCCCGCGCGCATGAAGGCGCGGCGCCCGCCCAGGATTCCGAGTCCGCGCCCGAAGAGCCCGTTCATGCGGTCGAAGATCGCGAACAGCTCCAGTCCGTGGGTCGCGTCGAAGCCCATCACCCGCAGCAGTCGCGTCGCGATGTCGAAGCGGTACATGAAGACCGGGGCGTAGCGCGAGTGGCGCTCGGCGACCTTGATGCTGGGGTACCAGAACGCGAAGTCGCCGCCGAAGTCCGCCGCCGGTCGCAGCGCCGGGAGGCCCGGGTACTGAGCTTTGAGGGCCTTGCGCGAGCGCTTGGGCGTGTTGGCGAAGATCGCGCGGATGCGGGGCGGCGAGGTCGCGAGGATGTCCAGTCGGTCTCGGAACAGCGAGCCCTCGCGATCGTTCGTGCCGATGATCAACGGAACGGCATGCGCCCGGCCCGCCTTGAAGGCGTCGAGGGGTCGTTCGGGCACGAGCACGCCGTCGATCACCGGGCTCAGCGCGACCGTTCCCGGAAACCGGTCCGGCATCAGCAGCTGAAGGCGGGTGGTGGCCCGCACGATCGCCTCAACACTCGCGGTCGCCAGCAGCTCGGCGGCATCCTCGGCGCTCGTGCTCTCGACCTCGGAGTCGTCGACCTCCTCGCTGAGCAGCTCGAGGAACTCCCGGGCCCAGACTCGCGTCACCTCGGGCGGATAGATGCCGTTCGCGGGCGAGCTCTGCGCGATGGCCCCGCAGAACAGGCCGGCGGCGGCGGGCCCCGTCATGAGGGTGGTGACCGCGTTGCCGCCGGCCGACTCCCCGAACACTGTGACGCGGTTCGGGTCCCCGCCGAACGCGGCGATGTTGTTCGTGATCCAGGTCAGCGCCGCGAGGTGATCGCGCAAGCCGAGGTTCGACTCGATGGGGCGCTTCTTCGTCGAGAACGACGAGAGGTCGAGCCAGCCGAGGGCCCCCAGCCGGTAGTTGAGGTTCACGAAGACGATGCCGCCCTGACGCACGAGCCCTTCGCCCTGCCGCCGGATCTCTCGCGACGATCCGACCGAGTAGGCCCCGCCGTGGATGAAGACCATCACCGGCGCCGCCTCCACCGGCTCGCGCGGGGCGATGACGTTGAGGCTCAGGCAGTCCTCCGACATCGGCGCGTTGGTGCGCACCCGGAACTGCCCGTTGCGATCCTGCGGCGCGATCGACCCGAACTCGGTGGCATCCCGGATGCCGCTCCACGGCTCGACCGGCCCGGGCGCCCGAAAGCGTCGCTCCCCGGTCGGCGCGGCGGCATAGGGGATGCCCCGCCACATCCTCAGCCCTCGCCGCAGAGTGCCCTCCACGGCGCCGCCCGTGACCTCGACCCGATACTCGCTCCCCACGGGCGCATCATAGGCACCCGAGGTGGCCGCTAGATGTCGATGCGATCCCGGTCGAGGCCCTGACCCGCGATGATGAACTCCTTGCGCGGAGCCACGTCGTTGCCCATGAGCAGCTCGAAGACGCTCGCCGCCATCTCGGCATCGCCGATGTTGACGCGGCGCAGGGTGCGGTGCTGGCGGTCCATCGTCGTCGTGGCCAACTGGTCGGCATCCATCTCGCCGAGTCCCTTGTAGCGCTGGATCGGATCCTGGTACTTCTTGCCCGACTTCTTGAGCCCCGCGAGCACGCCGTTCAGCTCCGCCTCGGAGTAGGTGTAGATCGTGTCGTTGGGCTTCGAGCCGGGGTTGATCACGACCACGCGGTGCAGGGGCGGAACCGCGGCGTAGACCCGGCCATCCCGGATCATCTCGGGCATGTAGCGGAAGAACAGCGTCAGCAGCAGGGTGCGGATGTGGGCGCCGTCGACGTCGGCATCCGCCATGATGATGACCTTGCCGTAGCGTGCCGACTCGAGGTCGAAGCTGCGGCCCGAGCCGGCGCCGATCACCTGGATGATCGACGCGCACTCGGCGTTCGAGAGCATGTCGCTCACCGACGCCTTCTGCACGTTGAGGATCTTGCCGCGGATGGGCAGCAGCGCCTGGTACTCGCTGTCGCGCCCGAGCTTGGCCGTGCCGAGGGCGGAGTCGCCCTCGACGATGAACAGCTCGCTGTTGGCCACGTCGTTGGAGCGGCAGTCGACGAGCTTGGCCGGCAGCGACGAGCTCTCGAGCGCGTTCTTGCGACGCTGGGTCTCCTTGTGGGCGCGCGCGGAGATACGCGACTTCATCTCGGCAACGACCTTGTCGAGCACGAGAGCGGACTGCGCCTTGTCGTCGCGCTTGGGCGACGCGTACTTCGCCGTCATCGCCTTGGCGACGACCGACGCGACGATCGCGCGCACCGCCGGAGTGCCGAGGATCTCCTTCGTTTGACCCTCGAACTGCGGCTCGGGCAGACGAACCGTCAGCACGGCGGTGAGACCGGCGAGGATGTCGTCCTTCTCGAGCTTGTCGGTGCCGACCTTGAGGCGACGGGCGTTCTTCTCGACTTCGGCACGCAGGAACTTGAGCAGGCCCTGCTCGAAGCCGAGCTGGTGCGTGCCGCCCTTCGGAGTCGCGATGATGTTGACGAAGCTCTTGAAGACGGTGTCGTAGCCGGTGCCCCAGCGCAGGGCGATGTCGACCTGGCAGTCGCGCGTCAGCTCGGTCGGCACCATCGCGCCGGTCTCCTGCAGCACGGGAACCGTCTCGGTGAAGGTGCCGTCGCCGGTGAGGCGCCAGGTGTCGGTGATCGGGGCATCCGGGGCCAGGTGCTCGACGAACTCGCCGATGCCGCCCTCGTAGTGGAAGGTCTCGCGGCGAGGCTCGCCGCCCGCCTCGAGGCCGCGCTCGTCGGTGATGTCGAGGCGCAGCTGCGGAACGAGGAAGGCGGTCTGACGCAATCGGTCGAGAAGCTCGTCGGTCTGGAAGGTCGCGCCCTTGGTGAAGATCTGCCGGTCGGCCCAGTAGCGCACGCGCGTGCCCGTGACTCCCTTGGCGACCTTGCCGACGACGCGCAGCTCGCTGCCGGAGACGAACGGGGTGAAGGCGGCATCCGGCGTCGGCTCGCCCGAGTCGGCGAAGATCCCCGGCTCCCCGCGATGGAACGACATCGCCCAGGTCTTGCCGTCGCGATCGACCTCCACATCGAGACGCTCCGAGAGGGCATTGACGACCGAGGCGCCGACGCCGTGCAGACCGCCCGAGGCCGCATACGACCCCGACCCGAACTTGCCGCCGGCGTGCAGCTTGGTGAAGACGACTTCGACGCCCGAGAGGCCCGTCTTCGGCTCGATGTCGACCGGGATGCCGCGGGCCCGGTCGCGCACCTCGACGCTGTCGTCCGGGTGCAGGATCACGCTGATCTCGGTGCCGTGACCGCCGAGGGCCTCATCGACCGAGTTGTCGATGATCTCCCAGAGGCAGTGCATGAGGCCGCGCGAGTCGGTCGACCCGATGTACATGCCGGGGCGCTTGCGCACCGCTTC
>CALRZA010000239.1:0-4157 GCA_943372535.1 Auritidibacter sp. Marseille-P8566 | reverse complement strand
ACGACAGCCCACCCGCGCGCCCGCTGACGCCCTACTCTCACCTTCAACCACAGGTCGAGGTGACCCTGCTGGCACGGGGTGCGCCCTGACAAGCGGTCGGGGGACAGACCCGTACACTCGAAGGCATGACGGTGCACCAGGACGAATCGGCGATGCTGCCGGGCCTGGAGACGGCCGTGCTGGGGCCGACCAATCGCCCCATGACCGACTTCCCGACGCCTCCGCCGCTGCGCGGCCACGGCCCGGCGCGCATCATCTCGCTGTGCAACCAGAAGGGCGGCGTCGGCAAGACGACGTCGACGATCAACCTCGGCGCAGCCCTCGCCGAGTACGGCCGCCGCGTGCTCGCGATCGACTTCGACCCGCAGGGCGCGCTCTCGGCTGGCCTCGGGGTCGCGACCCACGATGTCGCGACGATCTACGACCTGCTGCTTGGCACGGTGAAGAACCCGGCCGAGGCGATCATCCCGACGGCGGTTCCCAACCTCGACGTCATCCCGGCCAACATCGACCTGTCGGCCGCGGAGGTGCACCTCGTCAACGAGGTCGCGCGTGAGACGATCCTGGCGCGCGTGCTCAAGAAGGTCAGCGACCAGTACGACGTCATCCTCATTGACTGCCAGCCGTCGCTCGGCCTACTCACCGTCAACGCGCTCACGGCCGCGCACGGCGTGCTCATTCCCCTCGAGTGCGAGTTCTTCGCGCTGCGCGGCGTCGCCCTGCTCGTCGAGACGATCGACAAGGTGCGCGACCGCCTCAATCCCGCGATCGAGCTCGACGGCATCCTCGCGACGATGTATGACGCGCGCACGCTGCACTCGCGCGAGGTGCTCGAGCGCGTCGTCGAGACCTTCGGCGACCAGGTGCTCGAGACCGTCATCGGCCGCACCGTGAAGTTCCCGGATGCCAGCGTCGCCGGCGCGCCCATCACGACCTTCGCCCCCGACCACTCGGCCGCGGACGCCGATCGTCAACTCGCGCGCGAGCTCATCCACCGTGGCGCCGTCGCCTAGCCCGGTGGCGGTCGACGAGGGGCAGCTCGGGTCTGACACGGAGTCCGTCACCGGCTTCTCGGTGAGCCTCAGCAACTTCAATGGCCCGTTCGACCTGCTGCTCTCGCTCATCGCCAAGCACGAGCTCGACATCACCGAGGTCTCGCTCTCCAAGATCACCGACGAGTTCATCTCCTACCTGCGCGGCCTCGACAGCGAGGAGGAGCTCGAGCAGGCGAGCGAGTTCCTCGTGGTCGCGGCGACGCTGCTCGACCTCAAGGTCGCCGGGCTGCTGCCGCAGGGCGAGCTCGTGGATGCCGAAGACGTCGCCCTGCTCGAAGCGCGCGACCTGCTCTTCGCCCGCCTGTTGCAGTACCGCGCGTTCAAGGAAGCCGCTCAGTGGTTCAGCGGCCGCATCGACGTGGAGACCTCGCGCCACGTGCGCTCGGTGCGCCTCGAGGAGAAGTACCGCCGCCAGACGCCCGAGCTCGTGTGGACCCTCACAGCCGACGACTTCGCCGCCCTCGCGGCGCTCGCCTTCGCGCCGCGCGAACTGCCGGTCGTGGGGCTCGACCATCTGCACGCGCCGCTCGTCAGCATCCGCGAGCAGGCGGCCCACGTGGTCGCGATGCTGCGCCGCGGCGAGCCGATGACCTTCCGCCAACTCATCGCGGGCGCCGACGTGAAGGGCGTCATCATCGCGCGCTTTCTCGCGGTGCTCGAGCTCTACCGGGTCGCCGCGATCGGGTTCGATCAGGTCGAGCCGCTCGGCGAACTCGTGATCCACTGGAGTGCCGAGCACTGGTCCGACGACAGCCTCGCCAACCTGGGAGCCGACTATGACAGCTGACGAACTCGCGGGTCGAGGAGTCGCCGAAGGCGACGACCCCGCTGGTCGAGTAGTCGCCGACGGCGACGTATCGAGACCTGCCGACGAGGATCTCGATACGGCTTCGCCTACTCGATCGCCGGTGACCGACGTCGAGCGCGCCCTCGAGGCGATCCTCATGGTCGTGGATGAGCCGCAGAGCCTCGTTTCCCTCGCCACCGCCCTGGGAGCGCCCGTGCCGGCCGTGCGTCAGAGCATCGAGCGCCTCGTGGCCGACTACGACGGAGACGGGGAGTCGGGCATCCGCCGCGGCTTCGAACTGCGCGAGGTCGGCGGCGGCTGGCGCATCTACGTGCGCGCGGAGCACGACGACATCGTGCGCGACTTCGTGCTCACCCAGAACCCGACGCGCCTGAGCCAGGCTGCGCTCGAGACCCTCGCCGTGATCGCCTACAAGCAGCCCATCAGCCGCGGGGCGATCGCGTCGATCCGCGCCGTCAACGTCGACTCCGTCGTGCGCACCCTGCTGGGCCGTGGCCTCATCACCGAGGCGTTCACCGACAGCGAGACCGGCGCCATCCACTACGAGACGACCGACCTGCTGCTCGTGCAGCTCGGCATCAACTCGCTCGACGAGCTACCCAAGATCTCGCCGCTGCTCGACGACGGGTCGGAGGGCTTCGATGATGTCCGGTGATCGCGATCCGTTCGCCGATCCTTCCGTCGAGGGCGAGCGCCTGCAGAAGGTCATGGCCGCCGCGGGCGTCGCGTCGCGGCGCGTCTCGGAGAACCTCATCGCGCAGGGGCGCGTTTCGGTGAATGGCGCCGTCGTCGACGAGCCCGGCCGCCGCGTGCTGCCGGGCGATCGCGTCGAGGTCGACGGCACCCCGATCCAGCTCGACATCACCAAGCGCTACGTCATGCTCAACAAGCCCGTCGGGGTCGTGAGCTCGATGGCCGACGAGAGCGGCCGGCCCGACCTGCGCGAGTTCACGCGCGACTACGACGAGCGCCTCTTCAACGTCGGTCGACTGGATGCCGGCACGAGCGGCCTGCTCATCCTCACCAACGACGGCGAGCTCGCGCACGTGCTCGCGCATCCGTCGTTCGGCGTCATGAAGACCTACATCGCCAAGGTGCAGGGACAGGTGAGCGCGCAGACGATCAGCAAGCTCACCAAGGGCATCGACCTCGACGACGGCCCGATCGCCGCCGACAAGGCCCGCGCGCTGCCGGGCGGCGGCACCGGCGCGACCCTCGTGGAGCTGACGCTGCACTCCGGACGCAACCGCATCGTGCGCCGCATGATGGATGCCGTGGGCCACCCCGTCATCGACCTCGTGCGTCGCCAGTTCGGTCCGCTGAACCTCGGATCGCTGCAGGTGGGTCACACGCGCGACCTCAGCAAGGCCGAGCTCGGGCAGCTGCTGACGATCGCGCGCGAGGCGGGGGTGGCCGCCGCGGCTCCTCAACCAGCGGCAGCTGGGGAGGACGACGAGTGAACACCCGCACCACCGGCTCCGTGCGCATCGTCGGCACGGGTCTGCTCGGCACGAGCATCGGCCTCGCCCTCACCGCGCGCGGCGTGACCGTCGAACTCGCGGATGCCTCCCCGGCGAGCCTCGAACTCGCGATCGACTACGGCGCCGGCCAGCGCGCGCAGCCCGGCTCGACCCCGGCCCTCATCGTCGTGTGCGTGCCGCCGGACGTCACGGCCGCGACGGTCGCGGCCGAGCTCGCCGCGCATCCCGAGGCCATCGTCACCGATGTCGCGAGCGTCAAGCTCGCCCCGCTCGAGCAGCTCGCCGCACTCGGTGCCGACGTGAGCCGCTACGTCGGCTCGCACCCAATGGCGGGCCGGGAGCGCAGCGGCGCGATCGCCGCGCGCGCCGACCTCTTCGTCGGGCGCCCCTGGGTGATCGCAACCCATGACGGCCTCTCGCGCACGAGCCTGAGCCCGGTCGAGGCTCTCGCTCTCGACCTCGGCGCCGTGCCCGTGCAATTGGATGCCACCGAGCACGATCGCAGCGTCGCCCTCGTCTCGCACGCGCCCCAGCTCGTCTCCACACTGCTGGCCCGTCGCCTGGAGGACGCCTCCGACGCCGCCCTCGGCCTCGCGGGCCAGGGCCTGCGCGACACGACCCGCATCGCCGCGAGCAGCCCGGAGCTGTGGGTGCAGATCCTCGGCGCCAACGCGGAGCCGGTGCTCGAGGTGCTGCGCGCCTACCGCGACGACCTCGACGCCGTGATCGGCACCCTCGAGAACCCGGCCGCGCCCGGCGCGCGCCGCGCCCTCGCGGAGGCGATCGCCGCCGGCAACGCGGGCGTGAGCCGCC
>CALRZA010000238.1:0-4167 GCA_943372535.1 Auritidibacter sp. Marseille-P8566 | reverse complement strand
GAGCCATCGTCGCCACGGCCACGGGTCGCGCGCGGTGGGTGCTCCCTGCGGCCCTGCCGGTCGCGCTCGGAGTCGCACTGCGCGCGGTCGGGGTGGAGAGCTCCGACCACCCGGCGTTCGTGATCGCGCTCGGCGCGGCCGTCTTCACCCTCGCGACCCTCGGGGGCAACCCCGTCGTCGCCCTCGTGCTTCGGCTCGCGACGCGCACCGCTCGGCTGGGGACGCACGGCGGCATCCTCGTCACCGACGTCGACTCCCCCGCGCCCGACCGCGAGATCCTGCGCGGCGGCACGACGATCGGCTACCTCGAGCGGCTCGCACTCGTCGGCACGATCCTCGTCGGCCAACCCGCGGCGATCGCCGTGATCGTTGCGGTGAAGGGCCTCGGTCGGTTCTCGGAACTCGAGAACGCCGCCGCCCGCGAGCGCTTCATCATCGGCACCCTCGCGAGTCTCGCGTGGGCGGCCGCGTGCACGGGCGTCCTCACCGTTTCCTGGTGAGGACCGTCAGTTGGTGAGGGGCGGGATTCAGGCGGCGGCCACCTCGTCGTAGAGCCCGATGAGGTTGCCTTCGCTGTCCCGGATGTAGACCCAGCGCGACTTCTCGTCGAGGAACTGGATCTCGCCGAGCTGCGAGCCGCCGTGCGCGATCACCTTCTCGACCGTCGCCTCGATGTTGTCAACGGTGAAGACGACCGTCGGATGCGGGCTCGTGCCGCGCACGTGGAGGTCGCCGTTGATGCCCTTGCCCTCGGGCTGCATGAGCATGCCCATCTCGTCGCCCCAGGGCTCGTAGTCGAAGTCGAGCGCCGCCTTGTAGAAGGCTTGCGCGCGCTTGATGTCGTCGGTCGGGATCTCGAAGTGTTCTACGTGTGCCATGGCGACCATCGTGCCGGGCGCCACCGACACCGTCAACGGTCAGCGTTCATCGGTCAGCGCGGGCTGCGGCGGTAGGGCGAGACGCTCGGCTCCCCCGGGATCCAGAACCGCCACGGATAGTCGGCGCTGCCGCCCGGTCCGGACACCCCGGTGCGCGGCCCCGTCAGCGAGTCGATGGGGTGGTCAGGCAGCGACAGCTCGAAGCGGCCCGCCGAGAGGTCGGCCCCGTTGTCGTCGAGGCGGATGCCGAGCGCGACGCACAACCGGGCCGGCCCGCGCGCGAGATCGGCGTCGGTGCGGGAGGTCGTGCGCCGAGCGCGGGCGGTCCCGACGCCCTCGACCACCTCGCCCGCCCGCAGCAGCACGGCCGACGCCGTGCCCTCGGGCGAGCACACGACATTGGCGCACGTGTGCATGCCGTAGGTGAAGTAGGTGTACAGACGCTCGGGCGGGCCGAACATCACGGCGTTGCGCTTTCCCGCTCCTCGGTAGGCGTGCGAGCCCGGGTCGGTCTCGGCGAGGTAGGCCTCGACCTCCGTGATGCGCAGCACGACGTCATCCACCCTCAGGTGCGCCCCGAGCAGACGCGGGGCGACCTCGAGGGCGGAGCCGTCGAACACTAGAAGAGGCGGATGCCGCTCGTGAGCGCGTAGATGAGCCCGCCAAGCACCACGAGGCTCGAGAGGATCACGAGGATGAGCTGGCCGCGCCGGCTCATGCCGCGGTGCCACCAGCCGGGGTCGTTGTCGTTGCTGTCGCTCATGAGCTGCTCCTGGAGGTGAGGGCGCGGATGCGCGTGGTCAGTTCTGCCCGCTGCTCGGCGACGCGATCGGGCGCGGTGCCCCCGACGCCCGAGCGGCTCGCGACGGAACCGGTGATCGTGAGCACCGCCCGCACCTCGCCGGTGAGGTGCGGCGACAGGCTGGCGTACTGCTCGTCGGTCGGTTCGTGGAGCTCGAGGCCGTGCTGCTCGCAGAAGCGCACGAGCGCTCCCGAGATCTCGTGGGCCTCGCGGAACGGCACGCGCTGCCGCACGAGCCAGTCGGCCACGTCGGTGGCGAGCGAGAAGCCCTGCGGCGCGAGCTCCGCCATGCGCTCGGTGTCGAACTGCAGCGTGGCGACCATGCCGGTGAACGCGGGCAGCAGCACCTCGAGGGTCTCGACCGAGTCGAAGACCGGCTCCTTGTCCTCCTGGAGGTCGCGGTTGTAGGCGAGCGGCAGGGCCTTGAGGGTCGCGAGCAGGCCCGTGAGGTTGCCGATGAGGCGACCGGCCTTGCCGCGCGCGAGCTCGGCGATGTCGGGGTTCTTCTTCTGCGGCATGATCGACGAACCGGTGGAGTAGGCGTCGTCGAGGCGCACGAAGCCGAACTCGCGCGTGTTGAAGAGGATGAGCTCCTCGGCGAAGCGGGAGAGGTCGATGCCCAGCTGCGCGGCGATGAAGGCGAACTCGGCCACGGCATCCCGGCTGGCGGTCGCATCGATCGAGTTCTCGCTCGGGCGCGCGAGCCCGAGTTCGCTCGCCACGAGCGCCGGGTCGAGCCCGAGGCTGCTGCCGGCCAGAGCCCCCGAACCGTACGGGCTCGTGGATGCCCGCCCGCGCCAGTCGCGGATGCGCTCGAGGTCGCGCACGAGGGGCCACGCGTGCGCGAGCAGGTGGTGGGCCAGGAGCACGGGCTGGGCGTGCTGGAGGTGCGTGCGCCCCGGCATGATGGCGGTCGCGTGCCGTTCGGCCTGCGCCGAGATCGCGTCGACGAGGTCAACGACGAGCTCGGTGATGACCGAGGCGTGATCGAGCAGGTACAACCGGATGAGCGTGGCGATCTGGTCGTTGCGGCTGCGGCCGGCGCGGAGGCGGCCGCCGAGCTCGGGACCGACGATCTCGATGAGGGCGGCCTCGAGAGCGCCGTGCACATCCTCGTCTACGGGCTGCGCCGTGAGGCGACCGTCGGCGACGCGCGCGGCGAGCTCGTCGAGCCCGGCGTGCATCGCGCGCTCCTCGTCGGCGGTGAGGTAGCCCGCCGCCGCGAGGGCGACCGCGTGCGCGTGGGACCCCGCGATGTCGTAGCGCGCGAGCTGCCAGTCGAAGTGCGTCGAGCGACTCAGGCGGGCGAGCTCGGGTGAGGGGCCGCTCGCGAAGCGGGCGCCCCATAGCGATCCCTCTCCGGTGGTCGCGTCAGCCATGTCAGCCATTCTGCTGCAGCAACCAGACCATGAGCGCCTTCTGGGCGTGCAGGCGGTTCTCCGCCTCATCCCAGATCACGCTCTGCGGGCCGTCGATGACCTCGCTCGTGACCTCGTAGCCGCGGTCGGCAGGAAGGCAGTGGAGGAAGAGCGCGTCGGGCTTCGCGAGCGCCATGAGCTCGACATCGACCCGGTAAGCGCCGAATCGGGTGAGGCGCTGGGCCTTCTCGTCTTCCTTGCCCATCGACACCCAGGTGTCGGTGACGACGACATCGGCGCCGGCGACGGCCTCGTTGGGGTCGGTGTAGAGGGTGACCGAGCCGCCGGTCTGCACGGCGATGGCGTCGGCATCCGCGACGACCTCGGGATGCGGCGCGTAGTCCTCGGGCGACGCGACGCGCACGTGCATGCCCGCGGTCGCTCCGGCGAGCAGGTAGGACTGCGCCATGTTGCTCGCGCCGTCGCCGAGGAACGTCACCGTGAGCCCCGCGAGCGCACCGCGGTGCTCGCGGATCGTCAGCAGGTCGGCGAGCAGCTGGCACGGGTGGAAGTCGTCGCTCAGGGCGTTGATGACCGGCACGGTCGTGCCGGCCGCCATCTCGACGAGACCGGACTGCGCGTAGGTGCGCCAGACGATCGCGGCGACCTGGCGCTCGAGCACGCGGGCCGTGTCGGAGGCCGTCTCCTTGCCGCCGAGCTGGCTGTTCGCGGTCGAGATGATGAGCGGCACCCCGCCCAGGTCGGCGATGCCGACCGCGAAGGAGACGCGCGTGCGGGTCGACGACTTGTCGAAGATCACGGCGACCGTCTGGGGTCCTGCCAGCGGGGACACCGCCCAGCGGTCCTTCTTGAGTTCGACAGCGAGGTCGAGAATCGCGCTCTGCTCGGCCTGGGTGAGGTCGTCATCCCGCAGGAAGTGCCGGGTCGGGGTCGTGGTCACTGCTGTGCCTCCAGGGCGCTCGTGAAGAGGGTGAGGAATTCGGAGATCTCGGCGTCGCCGATGATCAGGGGTGGGGCGAGGCGGATGCTCGTGTCGTTGGGCGCGTTGATGATGAGGCCGCGCTCCAGGGCCGACGTGACGACCGCCGGGGCGATCGGCTCGGAGAGG
>CALRZA010000237.1:0-4175 GCA_943372535.1 Auritidibacter sp. Marseille-P8566 | reverse complement strand
AGCAGGGCGGCGAGCGCGACCCGGCGGCGCTGTCCACCGGAGAGATCGGAGACGAGGTCCTCCCACGGGAGGTCGGAGATCAGGCCGGCGATGACATCCCGAACCTGCGGATCGCCCGCCCACACGTGCTCGTCGATGTCGCCGATCACGGTCTGGTGCACGGTCTTGGTGCCGTCGAGTTCGTCGGCCTGGTCGAGCATCGCGAGGGTGACCCCGCCGCGGCGGGTGACGCGGCCGCCGTCGGGCTCGATGCGTCCGGCGAGCAGGCGCAAGAGCGTGGACTTGCCGTCGCCGTTGCGACCCACGATGCCGATGCGGTCGCCCTCGTCGATGCCGATCGTGACCTTGTCGAAAATCACGCGGGTCGGGTACTCGAGGTGCAGCGCTTCCGCGCCGAGCAGGTGGGCCATTGAACCAACCCTAGTTCGGCGCGGGGGCGGCGTCCGCCGCGTACGGTGGTCAGGTGGATGCCCTCCCCTCCGCCACCGAGATCGAGATCGTCTCGCTGCTCGCGTCGTCCCAGCACCGGTACGAGGGTCGGCCCGCGGACGGGCCCCGCGACGCGACCGGCCCCGAGCGGCGCGAGGTCATCACGCTGCGCGCGGGCCTCGGCATCGTCGGCGACCGCTACTTCGGGCATGCCGCCCACGTCTCGGCGTCGGTGACGATCATGGCGATCGAATCGCTCGAGCATGTCGAGCGCACGCTCGGGCTCGCGCATCCGCTCGATCCGGCGGACACGCGCCGCAACATCATCGTGCGCGGCATGCCGATCGACGCGCTGCGCGACCAGACCATCGCCCTCGACACCGGCTCGGGCCCCGTGCGGTTCCGCATCAACCGGCCCGCGAATCCGTGCGCCTGGATGGACGTCGCCCTCGCCCCCGGTGCCCACCGCGCCCTGCTGCGCCGCGGCGGCATGCGCTGCACCCCGCTCGACGACGGCGAGCTCGCGGTCGGCCCGGCCATGCTGCACACCGCGGCGCCGATCGTCGCGCCCGCGCTGTTCTGAGCTGAGGGGCGCGACCGCCCGCGTTACTCCACCGCCACCGTGATCGTGTGGTACCCCTCGGCGCCATCGGGGATGACCGGCAACCGGGTCTCGCGCTGGGTCGCGCCCGCGGCATCCGTCGCTCGCACCTCGAGGGTGTGGCTGCCCGTGGTCGCCTCCCACTCGTAGACCCACTGCACCCAGGTGTCGGCGTTGATCGCGTCGGCGAGCCGCGCCTCCTGCCACGCGCCGCCGTCGACGCGCACCTCGACGCGGGTCACTCCCGTGTGCTGAGCCCACGCGACACCCGCCACCGCGACCGTGCCCGCCGAGACCCGACGTCCGGCCGCCGGCACGTCGATGCGGGAATGCGTCTTGACCGGGCCCTCCGCCGACCAGCCGCGCTGGGTCCAGTAGGCCGCGTCGGTCGCGAAGTTCGTGACGCGCAGCTCAGTGACCCACTTGGTCGCCGAGACGTAGCCGTAGAGGCCGGGCACGACCATCCGCACCGGGAAGCCGTGCTCGAGCGGCAGGGGCTCGCCGTTCATGCCAACCGCGAGCAGGCAGTCGCGATCCTCTTCCTGCAGAACCGAAAGCGGTGTGGATGCCGTGAAGCCGTCATCACTGCGCGAGAGCACCATGTCGGCTCCCGCGGTCGGCCGCGCGCGGGCCAGCAGCTCGCGAATGGGATACCCCAGCCACACCGCGTTGCCGATGAGGTCACCGCCGACCTCGTTCGACACGCACATCAGCGTCACGACGCTTTCCTGCAGCGGGAGCGCGAGCAGCTCCTCGTAGGTGAGCTCGATCTCCTGCTCGACCAGTCCGGTGATGCGCAGGCGCCACTCGGCGGCATCGATCACGGGCACCTGCAGGGCGGTGTCGATGCGGTAGAACTCGTCGTTCGGGGTCACGAGAGCGGCGACGCCCGGGATGCCGAGGTCGGCCCCTGCAGGGATCGGCGCGGCCGCCGTCGCCGCCGTCGGCAACGCGATGGCCTGGCGCACGGCATCCGCGGCCTGCTGCACGCCGCTCATCATGCGCGCGGCCCCGGCCGCGACGACCGCGACGGCGGCCGAGACGCCGAGCGCGGCGAGGAAGCCGCGGCGGTCGAGGCCGGTCGCGTGAGCCGACTGGCCGTGCCGGTCGGTCGCGACCCAGCGCCGCAACCGGTCACTGCCGATGCGCAGCACGAAGGCGCCGAGCACGACGCCGAGCGCGGTCGGGATGAGCCAGTCGATGGTCGCCCCGGCCCGCGTCGCGGCGGCGAAGCTCGCGACGAGTCCGACGACGACGAGCAGCACGACGCCCCACGGGGCCCGGTGGTACTCGAGGATGCCGGCGGCGACCGCGAGGATCGCCACCAGCAGGCCGAGGCCCACGAGCAGGGCGACCTTGTCCCCGGTGCCGAACAGGGCGATCGCGGTGTCCTTGACCCACGGCGGAACGATGTCGATGACCCACGAGCCGACGGCGAAGAGCGGGCTGGCAGCGGCATCCACGAACCGGGAGACGAGATCGCCGACCGCGACTGTCGTTAGCGCAGCCAGGAGACCGACCAGGGCGGCCCAGAGCCTTTCGCGTCGCAGCGTCATGGGCGTGATCGTAGTGGGCGAATCTGGACGCCCGCCCCTACTCCGACACGATGCGCGCGCCGTGCACCGGGCCCGTCGCTCGCACGACCGTGAGCTGGGCCGCGCTCAGCGCGATCTGCAGCTCGAGCGCGGAGTCGAGGTCGGCGGTCAGAAACGCGACCGTCGGACCGGAGCCGGACACGATGCCCGCGAGGGCGCCGTTGCGCTCCCCGAGCTCGAGCACGGCGCCGAGTGAGGGCTCAAGCTTGAGGGCCGGGGCCTGCAGGTCGTTGTAGAGGGTCTCGGCGAGCATGTGCGGGTCGCCCGCGCGCAGCGCCTGCAGCACGTTGGCATCGACGGTCGGCGCGACCGGGGCCGGGAAGATGTCCTGCGCGTGCTGCTCGCGGTGCACGTCGAGCGCGCCGTAGACCTCGGGGGTCGAGAGCCCGAAGTCGGCGAGCGCGAGCACCCACTGGAACTGGCCTTTGGCGAGCGCCGGGCTCAGCACGTCGCCGCGCCCGGTGCCGATGGCCGTGCCACCGGTGAACGCGAACGGCACGTCGGCGCCGAGCTGGGCCGCGAGCTCGAGCATCTCCTCGCGCGGCAGGGCCGTGCCCCACAGGGCGTCGCACGCGAGGAGGGTGGCCGCGGCATCCGCCGACCCGCCGCCCATGCCGCCGGTGACGGGCACGTGCTTGTCGATCTCGAGGCGCACTCCGCCTCGATAGCCGGTCGTGCGGGCGAGGAGGCGGGCCGCCTTGATGGCGATGTTAGAGGCATCCGTCGGCACTCGCGACAACTCGACCGTGCCGGTGACCGACACCGAGAAGTCGTCGGCGGGGTAGGCGCGCACGTCCTCGTAGAGCGAGACGGCCTGGTACGCGATCGCGACGTCGTGGTAGCCATCGTCGAGCAGCGCGCCGACCTTGAGGAAGACGTTGATCTTGCCGGGCGCCCTGACGTGGATCATGGTCGGGTTGGCCGCGGGGGTCATGAGACCAACCTAGTCGAGCCTCGGTAGGCTGGATGCTCCGACGAAAGGCCCCGCATGACCGAGCAGACCGACTACCGCGCGACCCTCACCCCCGAGGAGTACGCCGTGCTGCGCGAGGGCGCGACGGAGCGGGCGTGGTCGGGCGAGCTTCTCGACGAGGAGCGCGCCGGTCTCTACACCTGCAAGGCCTGCGGCAATGAGCTGTTTGTCGCCGGCACCAAGTTCGATTCGGGATGCGGCTGGCCCAGCTTCTACGAGGCCGTCAACCCCGAGGCGGTCACGCTGCTGCCCGACCTCAGCCTCGGCATCGAGCGCACCGAGGTGCGCTGCGCCCGCTGCGACTCGCACCTCGGCCACGTGTTCCCCGACGGAGTCGGCACCCCGACCGGCGACCGGTACTGCATGAACTCGCTCGCGCTGAACTTCGAGGCCGACGCCTCCTAACTGCGAAGTGGATGCCCGCGCCGTACGATCACGTCGGCCGCAGTGAGTGCGGGGTCGGGTCGCAGCGCGGCCTTCTCCGGCGGGTTCGCCACGGCGCTCACGCTCGCGGTCATGAGATGGGCGACGGCCTTGGCCAGGCCGCGATAGGCCGCTTCGGCCGCGGCTGCTTCGG
>CALRZA010000236.1:0-4177 GCA_943372535.1 Auritidibacter sp. Marseille-P8566 | reverse complement strand
GCATCGCGTGCAGGGCGCGCATGCGCTCCGCGAGCTCGTCGGCGAACAGGCGCGCGGCGTCGATGATCTCGTCGAGCTGCAGGTGGAGATCGCGGAAGTTGCGTCCGACGATGCTCCAGTGCGCCTGCTTGCCCTGCCCGGCGAGCTCGATCAGATCGACGAGCACCGCCTGCAGATCGGTGGTCAACTTCGTGGTGGCGTGCATGATCGCTCCATTCGGCCCCGGGGTCGGGTGCTCCTCTTCAGCCTGTGCTTCTCGGGCGCGACTGGCAACGGGCGAGCCGAGCCTTGACAAACGCCGCCGGAGCACGACCGAGGGGCGCTCAGGATTCAGCGGCGCGCGTGGTGCGCCGCGGTGATCATGTCGACGACGACGTCGAACGAGAGCGACTGGCCGATCTGGTCGGCGTGCAGCAGGTCGTCGCCGAGCATGCCGACGAAGAGGTTGTCGACCTTGCGCACGTACCCCATCGTGCGGTCCGGGGCGAGCACGACGTAGGTGTCCTCGCGCAGCAGCGCGATGTCCGGCAGCGACGTCACGGTGCCGTCGAAGACCGGGGTGGTGTCGAAATGGATGCTCATGCTGGCTCCTCTGCTGCGCTGATGGCCCCCGAAGGGGTGACGTCAGTTCAGCATCCACGCCGTCGGCCACGACAGTGCTTGACTTTCGACTCCGAGGGTGATCTGTCCCCCGGCCTGGTCGGACTCAGGAGCGGGGCAGCTGGGCCCCGTAGACGGCCGCCTGCGTGCGGCGCTCCATGCCGAGCTTGGCGAGCAGGCCCGAGACGTAGTTCTTCACGGTCTTCTCGGCGAGCTCGAGGCGTTCGGCGATCTGGCGGTTGGTGAGACCCTCGGCGATGAGCTCGAGCACCTGACGCTCACGCAGGCTCAGCTCGGAGTCGGCGGTGCGCGACTCCACGGCGACGGTCACGACGCGCTTCGAGACGGTCGGGTCGACGAGGATCTGGCCCGCGGCGACCTTGCGGATGCTGTCGAGCAGGCCGGTTCCGCGGATGTCCTTGAGCACGTAGCCCGCCGCTCCCGCGAGCACCGCGGTGTAGCTGGCCTCGTCGTCGTCGTAGGCCGTGAGCATGAGGCACTGCACGTCGGGGTGCGCGGAGCGGATGTCGCGGCACAGGTCGATGCCGCTGCCGTCGGGCAGCCGCACGTCGAGCACGGCGATGTCGGGTCGGGTCGCGGCGATGCGACCGAGGGCCTGGCGCACGGTCGACGCCTCACCGACGACTTCGAGGTCGGGCTCGGCGTTGATGAGATCCGCGACGCCACGACGGACGATCTCGTGGTCGTCGACGAGGAATACCCGCTTCATGCGCTCTCCGTTCCGGCCAGGAGGGCCGTCCATCTCAGCACCGTACCCGATGGTTCGCCCGGTTCGACAACGAAGGCGCCGCCCCAGCGCTGCGCGCGAGCCGCGAGGTTGGCCGTGCCGCTGGATCGGGTGACCCCGGGGTCGATGCCGCAGCCGTCGTCGATCACCTCGACGACGACCTCCCCGTCGCCGACGGTCACCGAGATCGCGACCGTCGAGGCCCCCGCGTGGCGGGCGACGTTCGCCAACCCCTCGCGCACCACCGCGACGAGATCGTCGGCCATGTCGTCGGGCACCATGAGGTCGACGGGGCCACTGAACGCCAGCCGCGGCGGGGTGGGGAAGAGTCCGCTCGTCTCGCCGAGGATGTCGATCACGCGGTGACGCAGGGCCGGCCGGTCCGCGTCGGGCTGGGCGGTCATCGTGAAGATCGCGGTGCGGATCTCCGCGATCGCGGCGTCGAGCGCGTCGACCTGATCGAGGATGCGGGCGCGGGCGTCGGCATCCACCTTCGCTCCGACCGCCTGCAGGCTCAGCCCCGCACCGAACAGACGCTGGATGACGTGGTCATGAAGATCGCGCGCGATGCGTCCCCGATCCTCGAGGAGCACGAGGCGCTGCCGGTCGAGCCGGCCCGCGGCGAGTTGCAGCGCGACGCTCGCCTGCGCGGCGAAGTCCGCCGCCATGTCGAGGTCGGCCAGGGTGAAGCGCGGGCGACCCGGGCCCCGGCAGAGGGTGAGAACTCCCGATGGTTCGTCAGACGGGGTGAGGGGCACCGCCATCGTGGCCCCGAACGCGAGCGGGTCGTCATCGGGGGCGATCTCGGCGAGCACCGGCTGTCGACTCTCGTGCGCTCGCCCGGCGAGCGAGCCCGCGATCGGGATGACTCGGCCCTCGACGCTCTCGGCGAGTTCGCCCCGCGCGACGTCGACCCGCAGTAGCTGCTCTCCCGCAGGCACGACGATGCAGACGAGGTCGGCCTCGGCCAGAACCGCGACCTTGTCGGCGAGCACTGCGAGCGAGTCCTCGGCCTGATCGGAGAGCAGGGCCGCCGTCACCTCGGCCGAGGCGGCCGTCCAGCGCTGGCGTCGGCGGCTCTCGTCGAACAGTCGGGCGTGATCGATCGCGGCCCCGGCGGTTGTGGCGAGCGCGACAACGAGCTCCTCGTCCTCCTCGCTGAAGCGGCCGTTCTCCTGCTGCGTGAGATAGAGGTTGCCGTAGGTCTCCCCGCGCACGCGCACGGGCACGCCGAGGAAGCTGTCCATCGGGGGATGCCCCGCGGGGATGCCGGCCGAGCGGGCATCCGAGGTCAGGTGGTCGAGTCGGATCGGGCGCTGCTCCTCGATGAGGGCCCCGAGCAGTCCTCGGCCCTGCGGCAGGTCGCCGATGCGGGCCGCGTGCTCCTCGGGGATGCCCGTGTGGATGAACTGCTCGAGCGTGCCATCGGGGGCGATGACCCCGATCGCGCCGTACTTCGCTCCGACGAGCGCGACCGCGGCCTCGATGATGCGGCGCAGCACGACCTCGAGTTCGATCTCGTCGGCGACCGCGCGGTTGGCCGAGAGCAGGGAGCGCAGGCGATCCTGCGTGGCGAGCACCTGCTGGGCATCCTCGAGCAGACGGGCGATGCTGCGGTCGAGGGCGCCTCGGGGCGCATCGGGGAACGTCAGTTCGGACTCGTGCTCCACGCGGGTGACCTCCGAGTCTCGACGATACCGCCGGTTCGCGGGACTTTTGGCCCTGCCTGCCGCGGCATCGGATTGAAAGTCTGACATAGCAGCGGAGCACACGAAAGGAACGCCCATGGCCGAGCGCATCATCATCGCCATCGACGGCGGTCCCGCAGGCGACGCCGCACTCGAGTGGGTCATCCATCGTTCGCGGGCCCACGCCGTGACCGTGCGCCTCACCGCGCTCGTCGAACCCGGCTCGACCGGGGCCCGCCAGGAGCGCGCCATCGCCGCGGCGACCGCCCGCTTGCGCGCCGAGGCGCCTCAGGTGCCGACGACCGAGTACGTGCGGCGCGGTGCCGCGGCCGACACGCTCGTCGGGGATTCGACACTCGGCGATCTCGTCGTGATCGGAGCACGCCCGGTCAACGCCCTCATCAGCCTTCTCGGCAGCACGCTCGCCCAGCACCTCGCCGGGCAGACCCGGTGCACTCTCATCGTCGTGCCCGAGGGATGGCGCCCCGGGGCTCGTGGCGTCACCGTGGCGTGGGACTCGGACGGGTCGTCGGATCGTGCCGTCGCCTTCGCGGCCGCCGAGGCATCCCTGACCGGCGACGACCTGTCGATCCTGCACGCGTGGACTCCGCTGCCGGTTCTCGCGTTCGACGCCGTCGGGGCGGCCACGGTCGTCGACGAGGACCTGGCCCGTCAGGAGAGCACCCTGCACGGGGTTGCGCAGGCCGTGCGCCGAGGTCACCCGCACGTCGAGGTGACCGAGACCTTCGTGCCCGGCCCCGCCGGACGCGCGGTACGTCGCGCCGGCGCCGACCACGGGATGCTCGTGCTCGGCTCCCACGCTCGCTCGCGCGTCGGCACCGTGATGTTCGGATCCCTCGGCCGCGACCTGCTCGCCGCTCCCCCGACGGTGATCGCCGTCGTGCCGACCGTCGCCGAGTCGATCCACGTGCTCCCCGAGATCCTCGAGGAGGAGCTGATATGACGATCGTCGTGGGCGTCGATGACTCCGGGCCCGGGCGCGCCGCCCTGATCTGGGCGCTCAAGCGTGCGCGTGAAGAGCAGACCGACGTGACCCTCGTGCACGTCGTCGACGACGAATGGGGTCAGGTCGGCGCCGAGGTCGCGGCGGTCGAGACCGATGCCGGGGCGCGGATGCTCT
>CALRZA010000235.1:0-4186 GCA_943372535.1 Auritidibacter sp. Marseille-P8566 | reverse complement strand
GACGACGCGATCGTGGTAGCGGCCGACCCGGGTCGACTCGAGGGCCGCCGTCGCGCGGTCGGCGAAGGTAACGGTGATGAGCCACTGGATGGTGCCGGCGAGTCGCCCGAGCGGATCCTCGCGATAGCGCGACCAGTCGTGCACGCCGGCCATCGCCCCCGGGTGCAGCGTCTGCACGAGGAGGGCGCGGATGCCCGCGACCAGAGTCGGGATGCCCCCGTGCACGGCCCACGCGGCCGACCCCGGACCGAAGTATCCCGCGTCGTCGCCGAGCGCGATGCGGGCGACCCACGCCGGACGCCCGGCCGTGTCACCGGAGAACGTGGCGAGCAGCTGCGAACGGAAGGAGGAGGCGGGTCGGGCCATGATCATCCACGCTACTCGCGAATGTCTGAGCGCTAGCCGCGACCGAGGAGCTTCTCGATGTCGCGCCGCTCGCGCTTGGTCGGGCGCCCGGCGCCGCGATCGCGGCGGGGGAGCAGCGCCGTCTCCTCGGGCGTCGGCAGGGGCGGGCTCTGATCGACGAACGCGGTCGCGGCCACGCTCGCCCCGACCCGTTTGACGATCGTCTCCTGCACGATGAGGATGCGGTCGAAGCCGTTCTGACGCACGCGCACCTCGTCGCCCGTCTTGAGCGCCTGCGCGGCCTTGGCGCGTTCGCCGTTGACCCGCACGTGACCGGAGCGGCACGCCGCCGTGGCGAGCGAGCGGGTCTTGAAGATGCGCACCGACCAGAGCCACGCATCCACGCGGGTCGACATCAGTACCAGCCGACCGACTGGGCGTGGTTCCACGCGGCGCACGTCGTGCCGTAGCGCGCCGTGATGTACTGCAGACCCCAGTTGACCTGGGTCTGGTAGCTCGTGCGCCAGTCGGCGCCAGCCGTCGCCATCTTGCTGCCCGGCAGCGCCTGGGGGATGCCGTACGCCCCGCTGCCGGCGTTGTAGGCGTTCGTGCGCCACCCCGACTCGCGGTTCCAGAGCCAGAGCAGGCAGTTCATCTGATCCTGCCCGTTTCCCCAGCTGGCGAGGCGGTCGAAGGCGTACTGGCGGGCGGCGGCGACGTTGTTGACCTCGCTGCCGGGCGCGGTGAAGCCGCCACCGCTCGGGGGAGGAGTGGTGGTGCCGCCGGAGGGCGGGGTCGTGCCCCCGCTCGGCGGGGTGGTGCCACCACTGGGCGGGGTCGTGCCACCGCTCGGCGGAGTCGAGCCCCCGGAGCCCGGGTCGTTCGCGGGCTGTTCGCCGATGCGCACCTGCTGCTCGAGTTCGGCGGTCGTGTTCTTGAGCGTGGCGAGCTGGGCGTAGAGCTCGGTCAGCTGCGCCTGCTGGGCGGCGACCGCGGCGTCGGCGGCGGCCTCGGCGGTGGAGGCGAGTTCGGCGGCCTCGCGCAGGGCCGATGCGCGGGCATCCCGCTCGTCGCGGGCCGCACGGGCCTGATCGGCGAGGGTCTCGGCCAGATTCGCATCCACCTGCGCGTCGGCGAGCACCTGAGCGGCCTGCTCGCCCACCCGGTCGAGCGTGCCGAGCCGGTCGAGCAGCGACGACGACTCGTCGGAGCTGCCGAGCAGCAGCGCGGTCGTGAGTCCCGTGCCGCCGGAGCGGTAGAGGGCCATCGCGACCTGCGTCGCGCGCTCGGCGGATTCGGCGGCGGTGGCGGCGGCCGCGGTGGCCCGCCGGTCGAGGTCGGTCGCGAGGCGCTCGGCGGTCGCGAGGGCGGCATCCGCGGCCTGGGCCTCGGCGCTGCGGCGCACCGCCTCGTCGCCAAGCCGGGCGGCGTCGACGAGCAGCTGGTCGAGGGCGGCGCTCACCTCGGCGATCGTCGCGGCCGTGGCGGCTTCATCGCCCCGGGCGGCCTCGACCTCGTCCCACGTGGGGCCGGCGGCATAGCTCGTCGAGACGGCCACGGGCACGAGCAGAACCGCCACGAGTGCGAGAGTCGTCGCGGCGCGCGTCATCCCGAGTCGGCCCATCCCTCAAGGGTAGGCATTTCTGTGACGAAAGTGAATGGAGTTGCCGATGTTACTTGAGATAACTCACGCCGTCGCGAGCTGCTCTTTCCAGAGCACCAGGTCGCGCACCGTCGCGCTGCGGTCGTCGGCGAGCAGCGCCATCGCGTCGGCCGGCACGAAGAAGTTGAGGGCGAGGAAGCTGCGCACGCGCTTCGATCGGTCGCGCGCGAGGGCGCGCAGCACGTCGCAGGGGGCCGCCTCGTTGCGCGCGACGCACGCCCGCACCTCCTCGTCGGCATCCCGCGCGAGAGCCTCGAGAACGTCCTCGGGGGTGTGGGCATCCAGAGCCGCCCGCTCGCGGATCTTGGGGTTGGCATCCTCGGCGAGCAGACGCAGGCGGCGGATCTTGCTCTCCGTCATCACGGGGGAGGGGTGCAGCGCGGCGGCCTGCTCGGCCGTGAGCATGGCGGGGGCGAGGGCCTTCAGCTGGCGCCGCTGGGCCGGGGTGTTGAAGCGGATGCACGACATGCGCACCACGCTAACAATCCGCCCGGCCCCGCGGGCCAGC
The DNA here is from genome assembly GCA_943372535.1 of Auritidibacter sp. Marseille-P8566. Classification (GTDB taxonomy): domain Bacteria; phylum Actinomycetota; class Actinomycetes; order Actinomycetales; family Microbacteriaceae; genus Rhodoglobus. The sequence goes on along the minus strand of CALRZA010000235.1, from coordinate 1,670 downwards.
GACACGGGTCAGGCGGTCGCTTCGGACTCGGCGCCGCGCTTCGGCGGCCACGGGATGAGCGCCGACGTGGTGGCCTGGTACTGCGCGTACTCGGGGTACTTGCTGAGGGTGATCTCCTCGGTGAACCGGGTCGAGCCGATGAAGAGCACGGTCAGCAGCACGGCGCCGACGATGGTCCACTGCAGGAGCGAGCCCGCGGCGACGGCGCCGAACAGGAAGAGAGCCCACCACTGCGCCTGCTCGAAGAAGAAGTTCGGGTGACGCGAGAACTTCCAGAGTCCGGTCGACAGGAAGCGCGGACGGAAGTCGGCGCCGCCCGCCTTCTTGGCCTGGTGGAAGTTCCACTGCTGCTGGTCGGCGATCGTCTCGCCGGCAAGAAGCGCAAGGAAGAGCGCCGCGACGAGCACGTCGAGCAGGCCGAACGGCGTGCCCTGGTTGTCGTAGGCGGTGAGCGCCGGCAGCGTGATGAGCACGAGCAGGGCGTTCTGGTAGATCACGATGAAGAACAGGTTGAAGATCTCGAACTGCCAGCGGTTCATGCGCGCGCGCAGCACCGGCCAGCGATAGTCCTCCATGCCCGTGTAGCCGCCCTTGCGAGCGAAGTTGAAGGTCAGACGGGCCCCCCACAGCGTCACGAGGATCGCCATGACGTTCAGGCGGGCGTCGGTGAAGCCCGTGAAGCCCGCGAAGATCCAGACGTAGACGACGGGCACGATCGACCAGAGCCGATCGACCCAGGAGTGCTCCTTGGTGATGAGCGAGGTGATCCAGGTGAAGGCGCAGACGGCGGCCGCAACGATGAGGACGACGAGGAGTGGGGTCATCCCGGCATCATATTGGTTCCCGTGGCGGTGCGGTGAGCCCTCGGTAGACTCGAACCGTGTCAGCGATGCGAGCGGGTGAGGTCAGCAGTCGCATCCTGACGGCGCCCAACGTGCTGAGCTTCATCCGGCTCGCGATGGTGCCGGTGTTCCTCGTGCTGATCCTGCGGGGGCAAGACGGCCTCGCCCTCCTCGTGCTCGTGATCTCGAGCCTCACCGACTACCTCGACGGCTTCATCGCGCGCACGTTCCGGCAGATCAGCCGTCTCGGCCAACTGCTCGACCCGGCCGCCGATCGGCTCTTCATCTTCGCGGCCCTGATCGGGCTCGCGGTGCGGGGCGTCATCCCGTGGTGGCTCGTGATCGTGATCGTGGCGCGGGATGCGACGCTGCTGATCCTCGGGGTCGTGCTCGCCAATCACGGCTACGGCCCGCTGCCCGTGCACCACCTCGGCAAGGTCGCGACCTTCTGCCTGTTCTACGCGCTGCCGATCCTCATGATCGGACAGGCCTTCCCGGAGGCCGCGCTGATCACCGATCCGATCGGCTGGGCGTTCGCGCTGTGGGGCGGATTCCTGTACTGGTGGGCCGGGGCGATCTACCTCATCGAGAGCATCCGTCTCGTGCGCGCATCGCGTGACACCGCGCGTTCGTCATCCGATAGTCTGGACCGCTGAGGAGGTTCACCATGGTCGATTCCGACTACCCGGAAGCCGTCGCTGGGCAGACGCCTCCGAGCGGGGCAGCCCCGAGCGACGATGCGACGATGCACTACGGCGACGAGTTCGCCGCGCAGCTCGCCGCCCTCGACGGCGACGTCTCGACCGAAGAGGTCGACGCGATCGCGGC
>CALRZA010000234.1:0-4188 GCA_943372535.1 Auritidibacter sp. Marseille-P8566 | reverse complement strand
ATCCCGGTCGGCACGTGCATCGGCGAGTACACCGGCGCGGACTCCGATCGCGACACGGTCGTCGAGTGCACCGAACCTCACCAGTTCGACGTGATCGGCACCGAGTCGTGGCCCGAGATGGCCGAACGCATCGCGGCGAGCGATGCCGCCACGGTCTACGACGCCATCGTGGGAGAGACCACGGATGACGCCGCCGCCGAGATCGCCGATGCCTACTGGGCGTGGGTCAACACCCGGTACTACCCGCTCACGACCGAGGCGACCGGGCTCTCGTCGGTCTCCGTCGGCGGAGTCTCCGCCACGGACATGTCGCTCGTGCCCGCGGGGTGGTGGGGCTGGGATGCCTCGCTCGCCACGCGTGACGCCTTCATCGAGGGCGATCACACGACTCTCTTCTCGATGACCTGGTTCACTGCCGCTGACGAGCAGATCGCCCCGAGCTACGACGCGGGCGTGACGGTCGCCGACATCATCACCGGTACTTTCCCCGCCGAGCTGCAGGGCTGCTTCACCCGCAACCCCGACACCGAGCCCAAGTACGTCAACTCCGAGTGCGCCGTGAGTCACAACGGGCAGTACCTGTTCTATGCCGATGGACTGGCGGCACTCGGCGCCGACTACCTGGCGACGGTGGACCCGGAGTCGACGGTGTTCTCCGACTACGGCCCCCTCGATGCGTTCTGCTCCGAACTGATCGACGCCGCGCTGCCCGGCCTTCTCGACTCGGACGACTGGGCTGTCTGGTCGGATCAGGTGAACCGCCTCGCCGGCTGGGAGGAGTACGACGGCACGATCGACCCGTCGCTGCGCTACCCGGTCTACTGCGCGATCCTCACGACCGGCGGCAAGACGATCGCTGGAGATGTGATCTCCGGTGATGTCACCGTGAGCCTCTCGATTGGTTGACTCCCGGATCGGTACAGTAACCGACAACGTCTCACCCGGACGTTGAGATTCCTACCCGAGGAGCTGCTTTGCGCACGACCGTCGCCGTCCCCCTTGCCCTGCTTGCCCTGCTCAGTCTCGCCGCATGCAGCGCACCCTCACCGACCCCGGACGGCGCACCGGCGCCCGACGCCAGCGCGGTCGCCGACCCCAGCGTGGTGCCCGGCGCCTGCCTGGAGTCCTACCTCGCCCGTGATGCCGATCGAACCACCCTCGTCGACTGCACCGACGAGCACATCTTCGATGTCTTCGGAACTGCCGTATGGCCCGACATGGAGGATGCCCTCGCCGAGGTCGACCCGGGCGAGCTGCTCGACCAGATCGCCGACCCCTACTCCACCCCGCTCTCTACGGCCTACTGGGACTGGGCGCACCCGACCTGCAACTCGGTCATGAGAGAGGCGATCGGGCTCACAGGAACCATCGACGGGCTCTCGATGGACGAGCTGAACATGGTGCCCGCCGGCCTCTGGGCACGGGATGCCTCCTTGCCCGCTCCCGATGCGTTTGCCGCAGGCGACCACACCACCCTGTGCTCGATCACCTGGCACGATGTCAACATCGAGGCCCGCACGGTCGCCTACCCCGCCGGCATGACCGGCCTCGACCTGCTCGCGGCGACGTTCCCCGTCGACCAGCGCACCTGCTTCACGCAGACCGACAACGGCCACATCACGACCGCCTGTGATGAGCCGCACAACGGCCAGTACCTCCTCGTCTTTGATGGACTCCCCGGTCTCGGAGCGGACTATCTCGCCTCGTATGACCCCACCGCCGGATTCGCCGACTATGTGCTGCTGGATGAGTACTGCACAACCGCGCTCGACACCGTGTTTCCTGGGGTGCTCGACTCGACCGACTGGATCGTCTGGTCTGACTCCTGGGGCACGGAGGGCTGGGAGGACTACGACGGCACGATCGACCCGGACAAGAGCTATCCGTTGTACTGCGGGGTGCACGCCACTGGCGAAGACGAAGACGGCTTGATGACGGGCGAAGTTCTGTCGGGAACCGTGACCCCCTAGCCGCCTCAGCCTGATCGCGTCGGGGCGGCTAGAACCCTAGCCGCCCCAGCTGCTTCGCATCGCGCTGCCATTCCTTGGCGACCTTGACGCGCAGCGAGAGGAACACCTGCCGGTCGAGAAGCTTCTCGATCTCGGCGCGCGCTCGACTGCCGACATCCTGCAGGCGCTCGCCCCCCTTGCCGATGATGATGCCCTTCTGGCTGTCGCGCTCGACAAAGAGGTTCGCGTAGATCTCGAGGAGGTCCTTGGTCTCGCTCTCGATCATGTCGTCGAGGGTCACGGCGATCGAGTGCGGCAGTTCGTCCTGCACGCCCTCGAGCGCGGCCTCGCGGATCAGCTCGGCGATGCGTGACTCGGTCGTCTCGTCGGTCACGGCATCCGCGGGGTAGAGCGGCTGCGACACCGGCATGAGCGCGATCAGCTCGCGAGTGAGGATGTCGAGCTGGGTCGCATCGAACGAGGAGATCGGGATGATCGCATCCCAGTCGCGCAGCTCGGAGACCGCCTGTAGCTGCTGGGCGACGCCCGGCCGGGACGACGCGTCGATCTTGGTCACGATCGCGACCTTGCGCGCCCGCGGGAACGAGTCGAGCTGCTCGTTGATGTACTTGTCGCCGGGACCGATCTTCTCGTTCGCCGGCAGACAGAGCCCGACGACGTCGACCTCGGCCAGGGTGTCCTGCACGATCGTGTTGAGTCGCTCGCCGAGCAGGGTGCGCGGACGGTGCATCCCCGGGGTGTCGACGATGACGAGCTGCCCCTGCGGCTGGTGCACGATGCCACGGATGGCGCGGCGGGTCGTCTGCGGCTTCGACGAGGTGATCGCGACCTTCTCACCGACCAACGCATTGGTCAGGGTGGACTTGCCCACATTGGGCCGCCCGACGAACGAGACGAACCCCGCACGGTAGGGGGTCGGGGTGTCGGTCATTCGCGTTCCGCCTTGTCGTCGTCGAACGCCGCCTGGGCGCTGATCAGGGCCTCGTCCCGCTCGACGATCACGGTGGTCACGCGCTTGCGCCGGCCCTCCGTGCGCTCGGCGGTGAGGATCAATCCGGAGTACTCCACGACCGAGCCGGCCACGGGAAGCCGCCCGAGCACCTTGGTCAGCAGCCCGCCGACCGAGTCGACCTCGTCGTCTTCGAGCTCGAGGGTGAAGAGGTCGCCGAGTTCGTCGATGGGCAGCCGCGCGCTCACTCGGTAGCGATCCTCGCCCAAGTCTTCGACCTCGGCGACCTCGCGGTCGTACTCGTCGCTGATGTCGCCGACGAGCTCCTCGATGAGGTCTTCGAGGGTCACGAGTCCCGCAATGCCGCCGTACTCGTCGACGACCATGGCGAGGTGGTTGGAGGCCAACTGCAGCTGGCGCAGCAGGTCGTCGGCCTTCTGCGACTCCGGAACGAAGAGGGCCGGCTTCGCGAGGTCGGCCGCGGTGATGGTGTCGGCATCGAGGGTCTGCTCGTAGACCAGCCGCGCCACGTCACGCAGGTAGAGCACCCCGAGCACCTCGTCGATGTCGTCGCCGATCACGGGGATGCGCGAGACGCCGCGACTGAGGAAGAGCCCCATGGATGCCCCCATCGAGCTCGCCCCATCGATCGTGACCATGTCGGTGCGCGGGATCATCACCTCGCGCACAACGGTGTCGTTGAACTCGAAGATCGAGTGGATGAGCTCGCGATCCTCCTCCTCGAGCACATCGAGCTCGGTGGCCTCGTCGACCATGCTGAGCAGCTGCTCCTCGCTCGAGAACGTGGCCGACCGGGGGCGGCCCGGGGTGACGCGATTGCCGAGCGCGACCAGGGCATCCGCGATCGGGCCGAGGATGACGCGCGTGAGCCGCACGATCGGCGCGGCGATGCGCAAAACCGGCTTCGCGTGAGCGCGCCCCACGCTGCGCGGGCTCGAGCCGACGAGCACGAACGAGACGCCGATCATGATGACCGCGCTGGAGAGCAGCGCCCACCACCACTCGTCGAAGACGACCGCGAGCGACAGCGTGACCAGCACGGCCGCGAAGGTCTCGGCGATGATGCGCATGAAGTTGAGCGCGTTGATATGCGCCCCGGGGTCTTTCGCGATGGCCAGCAGCGAGCGCTTGGCGCGGCTCGTCGCGGCGAGATCGATGAGATCGGAGCGGCTGAGGGTGCCGAGCGCGGCATCGGCGGCCGCCAGCAGCCCGCCGAAGACGACGAGAATCGCGGCGATGCTGACGAAG
>CALRZA010000233.1:0-4193 GCA_943372535.1 Auritidibacter sp. Marseille-P8566 | reverse complement strand
GTCGTCGCGGATGAACTGGCCCCACTTCAGGCGCACGAAGAGGTTCACGAAGAGCGGGGTCGCGAGCAGGGTGAAGGCCAGCGAGAAGGCGCCCGCGATCATCAGGGCGATCATTCGGCGACTCCCGCGATCCGGTCGCCCAGGAAGCGAAGTCCCGCCGAACCCGACGACTTCACGAGCACGACGTCGTTCGGGCGCAGGAGCTCACGAACCACATCGTAGGCCTCATCCGCGGTGGCGACGAGTTTCGACTCTCCATCCCACGAGCCCTCGAGCCCGGCCGCGTTGTGGATGTGGCGAGCGTCGTGGCCCACGACGATGAGTTGCCCGATGTTGAGTCGCACGGCGAGACGGCCGATGCGGTCGTGCTCCTCGTTGGCGTACTCGCCGAGCTCGGCCATCTCGCCGAGCACCGCGACGCTGCGCTGGCCCGGCTCGACGATCTGAGCGAGGGTCTTGAGGGCGGCCGCCATCGAATCCGGGCTCGCGTTGTAGGCGTCATTGATCACGACGATGCCGTCGTCGCGGGTGAGCACCTCCATGCGCCAGCGCTCGGCTCTCACGAGCTCCTCGAGCAGCGGCACCGACCGGTCGGCGGGCACCCCGAGGGCGCGCGTCGCCGCGACGGCCGCAAGCACGTTCATGACGTGGTGCTCGCCGAGGATGCGCAGCTGCACCCGCCGGTCGACGCCGTCGACGTGGAGCGTGAAGGCCGTGCCCCGCGCGGTCGCCTCGATGTCGCTCGCGCGCACCTCGGCGCTGTCGTCGAGTCCGAACCAGACGACCGAGGCCGCCGTCTTGGCGGCCATGCGGGCGACCCGGGCGTCGTCGCGGTTGAGCACGGCGATCGCCGTCGGCGGCAGATCGGTGACCATCTCGCTCTTGGCCGTCTCGACGGCATCCGGCCCGCCGAACTCACCGACGTGCGCCAAGCCGACCTTGAGCACGATGCCGACGTCGGGCGTGACGATCGAGATCAGCTTGGAGATCTCGCCGATCGCACTCGCCCCCATCTCGACGACGAGGAAGCGCGTGTCGTGATCGATCGCGAGCATCGAGATCGGTGCTCCGACGTGGTTGTTGAAGGAGCCCCAGGGCGCGACCGTCGCCCCCTCGGCTTCGAGAACGGCGCGCATCATGTTCTTGGTCGTCGTCTTGCCGTTCGACCCGGTGACGGCGACGACGCGCAGCTGCCCGCCCGCGCGCACCCGGGCGACGACCTCCCGCGCGAGGGCCGCTAGGGCCGCCACGCCGTCGGTCACCACGATCTGCGTCACCGGCAGCTCGAGCTCGCGCTCCACGATGACGAGCACGGCCCCGTTGGCGACGGCGGACTCGGCGAACAGATGCCCGTCCGTCACCTCACCGGGCAGCGCGAAGAAGATCGCCCCCGCGCCGACCTTGCGGGAATCGGTGTGCACCTCGCCCTGCACCACGGTCTCGGCCGTGTCGGCACCGCCGAGGCGGAGCTCGCCCCCGATCGCCGAGGCGATCTCGGTGACACTCAGCGCGATCATGCCCAGCCCGCCTCTCGCAGGGCCCGACGGGCCTCCTCGCGCGCCGAGAACGGCAACTGCTCCCCCTGCACGTCGATGTGATCCTCGTGGCCAGGACCGGCCCAGAGGATCGAGTCGCCCTCCCCGGCCAATGACACGGCGAGCCGGATGGCACGCGCCTGCGACGGCTCCTCGTGCACCTCGGCGGGGTGTTCGGCGCTCGCGGCGCCGTCGAGCAGCGTGGCGCGGATCGCCGCGGCATCCTCGAATCGAGGGTTGTAGTCGGTGATGACGAGCACGTCGGATCCTTCCGAGCCGATGCGGCCCATCTCGGTGCGCTTGGAGGGGTCGCGGTCGCCGTCGGCGCCGAAGACCATGATGAGCCGGCCGGTCGTGAACGGCCGGATGGCCGCGAGGGTCGTGGTGAACGCGTCGGGGCTGTGCCCGTAGTCCACGTAGACCGCGGGACCGTCGCCGCTCGAGACCCGCTCGATGCGGCCCGGAAGGTAGGCGTCGATGCCCCCGTCACGCTCGAGGGCGTGAGCGATCGCCTCGAGCTCGAATCCCGCCTCGACGAGCATCACGATGGCGAGGCCCGCGTTGGCGGCCATGTGCTCGCCGATGATGGGCACGCGGGTGGTGAGGTGCTGGCCCTGCGGCGCCGTGAGGGTGAACTCGGTGTACTCGGCTCGCTGCTCCCCGATCTCGACACGCCAGTCGGCATCCACTGCGGCCGTCGACGTGATGGTCGTGACGGGGATGCGGCACGAGTCGACGACCCGCTGACCCCACGGCGTGTCGAGGCTGACGACGGCGCGGTGCGAGCGCTCCGGATCGAACAGCTCGAGCTTGGCGGCGAAGTAGTGCTCCATGTCGACGTAGTCGTCGAGGTGGTCGTGACTGAGGTTGAGGAAGCCCGCGACGTCGAACACGAGTCCGTCGATGCGACGGTGCGTGAGGGCGTGCGAGCTCACTTCGAGCACGACGGCGCGTACCTCGGCCTCCCGCATGCGGGCGAGCAGGCCGTGGATCTCGGGAGCCTCCGGTGTCGTGAGGGTGCTGGTCACCGCGGTCTCGCCGATGATGCGTTCCGCGGTCGTCGAGATGCCGGTCACGAGACCGAGCTGGCGCAGGATGCCCCGCAGCAGGTACGAGACGCTCGTCTTGCCGTTCGTGCCCGTGATGCCCAGCAGCAGAGGCGCCGCCTCGGCGGTGCGATAGACCCACGCGGAGATCGCGCCGAGCGCCTCGCGCGGGTTGTCGAGCACGATGAGCGGCAGCCCGCTGTCCGCGGCGATCTGCGCGCCCCGGGGGTCGGTGAGGATCGCGACCGCGCCCGCCTCCCGCACGGCGTCGGCGAACTCGGCGCCGTGGCGCTTGGCCCCGGGCAGAGCGACGAAGAGGTCGCCCGGTTGCACCGATCGGGTGCTGAGGGCGAGACCGGTCAACTCGATGCCATCGGCCGAGCCCTCCAGGGCGAGTCCGAAGTCGGCGACGAGCGTCGCCAGCGGACGAGCCGATGGATGCTCGGGTCGGAGGATCGATGCATCCGTGTCGTGCACTCGTCCTCCAGTTGCCTACAGTCGCCTCACCACGTGAGCGGGATGGCGGGGGCCGGCTGCGTCGATGGCGTGACCCGGAATGTCGTGAGCGTCTGAGCCATGACATCGCGGAACGTCGTCGCGATCGCACCCGAAGAGTACAGACTACTGGGGATGCCCGCGGTCACGACAACCGCGTACTGCGGGTCGTCGGCCGGGGCGAGTCCGGCATAGGAGATGACGGCCTTGTCGCCGTAGACGCCGTTCTCGGCCACTTCGGCGGTGCCCGACTTCGCCGCGACCCGGTAGCCGGGGATCACGAGGTCGGAGCTCGACCAGCCCTCGGTGACGACCTTCTCGAGCATGGCCACCGTCTGGTCCGCCGCGCTCTCGGAGATCACCTGGGTGCCCTCCGCCACCGGGACCTCCGTCACCGAGCCATCGGGCCACTCGCAGCCCTCGACCAGGGTCACGGGCATGCGCACTCCCCCGTTGCCGAGCGTCTGGTACGCGCTGGCGACCTGCACGCTCGTCACGCTGAGGCCCTGCCCGAACTGCACCGCATAGTTCGTGCGCTCGTCCCACTCCTCGGCGGGATGCACGAGCCCCTCCGATTCGCCGGTGAACCCGACCTCCGTCTCGCTGTTGAACCCGAACGAAGTGAGGTAGTCGCGTCGCTGGGTCGCCGGCAGAAGATCGGAGAACTGCGAGACCGCGGTGTTCGACGAGAAGACGAGAGAGCCGGTCAGGGTGTACCGCAGGTCGTCGTGCGCGAACGAGTCCTTGATGTAGCCGCCGTCGGACAGGTAGAGGCGTCCGGGAGCGATGATCTGAGAGGTCGGCGTCACGACGCCCGCGTCGAGCAGGGATGCGGCCGTGATGGCCTTCATCGTCGATCCGGGCTCGTACGCCCAGCTGAACGCGCGCGACCCGAGCGCGGTGTTCGCCACTCCGTCGACGTTGTTGGGATCGACCGAGGGATAGTCGGCGACCGCCATCAGGTGACCGTCCGAGACACGGATGACGACGGCCGTCACCCATTCGGCCCCCAGCGACGCATAGGCCAGCGCCATGCGCTGCTGAACCGCGTACTGCAGGTCGCGATCGATGGTCAGGCGCAGCGTGCCACCGTTCTTCGGCTCTTCGATCGTGACGA
>CALRZA010000232.1:0-4200 GCA_943372535.1 Auritidibacter sp. Marseille-P8566 | reverse complement strand
CCGCGCGCGCCGAGGTGCTCGCGATGAGCGAGGTGCTCGGCATCAATCCACGCTCGCCGCAGTGGGCCGCATCCGCTGCCGAACCGACCCAGCGGGCGCTCGCGAGCCTCGTCGAGTCGCTCATCGCCGATCGCAATGCCGCCCGCGCGGCCAAGGACTTCACCACGGCCGACCGGATCCGTGATGAACTGGCCGCGGCGGGCATCTCGGTCGAGGACGGCACGACCGGATCACATTGGAGCGTCGACTGATGAAGAACACAGGCAACAAGCCCCGCGCGGGCGCCGTGCGCAAGGCCCGCAAGGGTCCGCAGGTCGGGTCGGGCGGGCAGGGTCGTCAGGCCCTCGAAGGCCGCAAGCCCACCCCCAAGGCCGAGGATCGCCCCTACCACCCCGCGGGCAAGCGCAAGGCCGCGGCCGAGCGCTACGAAGCCGCGGGCGGCAAGAAGCGTGCCCCCGGTGGCGACAACTCCTCTCGGCAGGGCCGCCCCACGGCAGCGGATGCCGGATCTCGCCCCGCTCGCTCCGGCGGTCGCTCGCCCAAGAGCAGCGACGAGTCGGAGATGGTGACCGGTCGCAACTCGGTGCTCGAGGCGCTGCGCGCCAAGATCCCCACGACGACCCTCTACATCGCGGCGCGCATCGAGTTCGACGACCGCGTCAAGGAGATCCTGCAGATCGCGACCGGCCGGGGCATCCCGGTGCTCGAGGTCATGCGTCCCGAGCTCGACCGGCTCGCCGGCTTCGACTCGGTGCACCAGGGTGTCGCGCTCAAGGTGCCGCCGTACGAGTACGCGCACCCGATGGACCTTCTCGACAAGGTGATCTCGCGCGGCCAGGTGCCGCTGTTCGTCGCGCTCGACGGCATCACCGATCCGCGCAACCTCGGGGCGATCATCCGCTCCGTCGCCGCGTTCGGAGGCCACGGCGTGATCGTGCCGCAGCGGCGTTCGGTCGGGCTCACGGCATCCGCGTGGAAGACGTCGGCGGGAGCCGCCGCGCGCACTCCCGTGGCCATGGCGTCGAACCTCAATCAGACGATCAAGGCCTTCAAGGACCGTGGCGTGTTCGTTCTCGGTCTCGACGGCGGTGGCGACGTGTCGCTGCCGAAGCTCCAACTCGCGAAGGAGCCAGTGCTCGTCGTCGTCGGCAGTGAGGGCAAGGGCCTCTCACGGCTCGTCACCGAGAACTGCGACGCGGTCGTCTCGATCCCGATCAACTCGGGCACCGAGTCGCTCAACGCGGGCATCGCGGCGAGCGTGACGCTGTACCAGATCTCGACGCTGCGGGCGCGCTGACGCGTCACCGCGCCGGTCGTCAGGTGACGCGCACGCCCCGGTCGATGTAGATGCTCGTGCCCGAGATGCCCTGGTTGCGCAGCAGGAACTGCGTCGCGTCCACGACGTCGGCCATCGTCGCGAGCTCTCCGCCCGGCGTGCGGCGACGGTGACCGTCGAGCACCTCGGTGGGCTTGCCGGCCCAGAACGGGCTGTCGCCGATGATGCCGGGGTGCAGCGCGTTCACGCGGATCGGCGCGAGCTCGAGGGCCATCGTCACCGTCATGCCCTCGACGCCGCCGTTGATCGACGAGACCGTCGTGGAGCCGGGATACGGGATGTCCTTGGCGCGGCCGCCGAAGAGCACGATGCCGGTCTCGCCGCTGTTCACCAGTCGGTCTGACAGGACGTGCACCACTTCGGTGTAGCCGACGAGCTTGAGGGTGACTAGGCGGATGGCCCGCTCGACGCTGTACTCGCGCACGGTGTTCGCGTCGCGCTCGATGGCCACGAGCACGAGTCCATGAACGGTGCCGACCCCCGCGAGCCCGGCCCGGATGGTCTCGGGCTCGGAGAGGTCGACCGCGACGCCCGTGGCGCCGGGGCCGATCGAGGCCGCGATCTCCTGGGCGCGGCCGAGATCACGGCCCGAGAGCACCACGGAGTCGCCGCGAGCGACGACATCCTTCGCGATCTCCAGGCCGATGCCGGAGGTTCCGCCGATGACGACGATCGTGCGGCCGCTCACAGCGCGCGCTCCCCGAGGAGGAGGTCGATGTTCGAGGGGGATCCGACCAGGGTCCCTGCTTCGATCGCATGAGCCAAGCGCACGGTCCTCTCGTTGAGCGGCGCCGACCCGCCGGTGCGGGCCGCGACCTCGACGACGAGGCCGTTGACCTCGTCCACCTCGGCCCGGCGTCCCTTCATCCAGTCCTGCAGCACCGTCGTGCGGGTGTCCGGCAGCGAGAAGTGGCTGCGCACCATGCCGAGGAGGTCCTCGGCGTACTGGTCGGGCGTCGTCACGTCGTCGTGGGTCATGCCGAAGATCGGCACGAGGGTGGCGCCGTCGGCGACCGCCGCGCGCGCCGCCTCACGGCCGCACTCGATCATGAACTCGTGAACGCCGGGCAGGTCCATCGCCGCCTCGAGGGGAAGGTCGAGAATCGCCGAGGGCACCAACTCGCCGGCATTGGCGATGAGCTTCATCCACTTGGAGGAGCGGATGTCGTCGGAGACCTCCACGGTGCCCGCGTGGCTGAGCACCGCCTGCACCGCCTCGGCCTTGGCGCGGTGGGCCGGGTCGAAGGCGCCGACGGCGAACCAGGACTTCTCGGGCGGGGTCTGGCGGTTGACGATGCCCGGCTCGAACATGTTGGACGCCATCTCGATGACGGCCCCGACGGTGCGTTCGACGCCGACGATCGAGGCGACATCGTCGATGCTCATGCCGTTCTGCAGGCCGACCACGACGCCGTCCGCGGCGAGCAGGGGCTTGATGAGCTCGCACGCCCAGCGGGTGTCGTAGGCCTTGACGAGAACGAAGACGATGTCGAAGGGCTGGCGCAGAGTCGCGACCTCGCAGAGGTGGTAGGCCGTGACCGGGGTGACCTCGGTGCGATCGGGCATCCTCACCTCGATGCCGCGGTCGCGCATCGCCTCGACGTGGGCGGGCCACTGCTCGATGAAGGTCACGTCGAGCCCGGCGCGCACGAGGTCGGCGCCGATTCCCGCGCCCTGCGCTCCGGTGCCGAGAACGGCGATCCTTGTCCCTGTCATGCCAGGCCTCCTTGCCTCTGTGCAGCGATACTATACGCTGCGTTCACCCTGAGAACACAAGTCATCCCACGAGGGCGCGCAGGGCGTCGAGTCCCGCGGTGCCCGCCTCGAGCTCGCCGCGTTCGATCCGATGGGCGACGTCGACGATGGCCGCGTTGACCGGCGTGGCGACGCCGGCCTGGGCTCCACCGGCGACGACGGTGCCGTTGATGTCGTCGACCTCACTGTGACGGCCCTTCGTCCAGTCCTGCAGAACGGTCGTCGTCGCCTTCGGCACGACGAACTGCACGTAGAGCCGGTCGAGGAGGATCTCGACCACGGTCTCGGGCCGGCTGACCTCCTCGGGGGTGAGGCCGAAGATCGGCAGCACCGGATGCCCGAGCGCCCGCCCGGTCTCGAGGGCCTCCTGTCCTGAGCGGATCATGATGTCGCGCAGCCCCGGGAGGTCGATGGCGTCGAGCATGGGAGCGCCGGCGATCGCCGTGGGCACGAGCACGCTGCTGTTGCTGACGAGCTTCATCCACTTGGTGGCGAGGATGTCGTCGACTCGCTGCACGGTGCCGGAATGGGAGAGCAGGCCGGCGACCCGTTGCTCGTGCGTCGCCCCCTCGGGCGAGAGCGCCCCGACCGCGAACCACGACCGGCTGCGGTCGGCGTGCCGGTGCACGACCCCGGGCTCGGTCATGGTCGACGAGATCTCGATCACGGTGCCCATCGTGCGATGCGCGCCGACCACGTCGGCGATCGCCTGGGTCGACATGCCGTTCTGCACCCCGGCGACGACGCCGTCGGCGGCGAGGTAGGGCTCGATCAGCTGGGTCGCCCAGCGCGTGTCGTAGGCCTTCATCAACACGAGCACCGCATCGAACCGCTCGCGCAGGGTCGCGACCTCGCACAGGTGCATGACCTTCGGGCGCACGTGCAGGGTCTCCGACGACATCTCGATCGTGAGCCCGTTCGCGCGAATCGCCTCCACGTGGGCCGGCCACTGCTCGATCAGGGTGACATCGAGGCCGTCGCGGGTGAGGTCGGCCCCCACCGATGATCCGTTCGCCCCCGAACCGAGCACAGCGATCTTCATGTCGGACATCGGGAACCTCGTCTTCGTCGGCGGTCGTGTACGCCCACGCTAGAACCTCGGCGGCCAA
>CALRZA010000231.1:0-4212 GCA_943372535.1 Auritidibacter sp. Marseille-P8566 | reverse complement strand
GAGCAAAACGGAGAGCTCGATCAGGCCCTCTCGATGGCGCAGGACGCAGCGCGACGCCTTGGGAACCCCGACCTCTGGTTGGAAACTGCTCGACTCGCAAGGTTGGCGGGAGAGCACGATGAAGCGCTCAATGCGACCAAGGAAGCAGTCACCCGATCCACAGCTAGGTGGGGGCAACGTAGGCGCGCCTTCCAGCTCATGGTCGAACTCTCGTCGGCACAGGGCGACTGGCAGGCTGCACGCGACGCCGCCACACGCCTTCTTGCGCTTGAGCCCGATGACCCCTCTGCCGCTTGGGCGCTGACTTACTGTCTCATTCGGCTCAATCAAGTCGATAGGGCATTCACGACCTGGCGGCAACATGGTCGTCCGGATCCTTACGATTCGATGTCAATCGATGCGTGGACAACTCTCGTGAGGGAGTTTGGCGAGAAAGTTGGCACCGCCGCTGACGCTCTCCGCTTCGCTGCACAGTTTCCTACAGATCAGCACATTAGGAACCGTCTCATAGGCGCTTTCCTTCTTCGACGGCGAGCCCCTCAATTCGACGATGAAGTTAGTCGCGAAGTAGAGGTTGTCGCCGAGGACGCCAGCGCGTTCCAAGAGCTGTTGGCCGGCTACATTCGGGACTTCCCTGACGGTCCTCTCCGCGCAATAGCGGTCGACCCTGAGGACTTACTAGCGTCGATATCCCGTGAATTGGGCGAAGCGCCCGATACCACAGAGATGGACGAGAAGGCCTCCAGAGGTGAGATCCCGGTGGCTGTGGTCGCCGAGCTCCACAACCGGGAGGTTGCCGCCGTTGTAACGCGAATGAGCAGATTCGGCCCGGTGTTCTCGGGCCCGTCAACGCAGCGAGGTCGAGACGCTCTCAGCGTTCACTTCGGCGGCCAAGTAGTCCTGGATGTGACCGCCGCGTCGACTCTGACCCTCCTGCCCGAAGCGCTTCGAGTTCTGGCGATGGGCCAGTTCGCGAGCATTGTCACCACGCTTGGCATACAAGCCGACGCCCACGAGGCGTTGTTGGCCGCGGAGCGAGACTCAGGCATGAGCATTGTGCCTTCCCGCGACGGCGCACCGGCTCAGGTTTCCAAGACTGAAGGCGCTGAGCTTGCCGACTTGTTGGCCGCCGCGACCGCCCTCGAAAAGTTGGTACTAAGCGTCACCGGCGTGCATCAATCCGGAGGACTGGGGGTACCCGAGCTGGCAGACCTCAAGTGGGATCGACCAGGGTTCGAGCCGCTAGGCCTCGCAATCTCCTCCGGACGAATACTCTGGGCTGATGACCGCGCGCTCGTCGAGCTCGCGCATGCGGTCGGCGTCTTGGCCTTCACGACCCCCGAACTCCTCGAGGCTCTCGCCGAGAACAATGTCATCTCAGCCGACGAGCACGCAACAGCCTCAGCCTTACTCCTAGCCCACGGCCATGTCGGACTTCCGTTCTCGCTCGATGTATGGGACATGGCCCTGCGTCTAGACCCAACGCATCGCGGGCCGCTGAACGCAGCACTTCATGCGTCAAGCGACGAAGTGCAATCGAGAGTCAAGGGGCTGTTGCGGCTTGCTGACGCCTCAAGCCACGACTCGCTCCTACTTCGTGACGCAGTCTCGGTGGCTGCTGAATGGTTGCAGAGGATCGCTGGAACCGAAGAGCAGGCGTCAACGAACATGGTGCAATTGAGTCGTCTGCTTCTGAGCGGCGAATGGATGTCGCCCTCGACGCTCCCCTGGTGTGTCATCGCTCTGCGAAACGATCGACTGAGGGTCGATGCCGTTACTTCGCTGTTGCACGAGATCTTCCGCAGCTTTGAGGCGCTCTCGGAGCGCGCAACTCCAGAGCATGCCGCGCGGTTTCTTTTTGACCTCGTGAGCCAACTCGAAACGGCGGACGCGTCGCGCGTCAGGTCCGCGATCCTTCGCGGACGATTCGAGTAGGCGCGCACTGCCCCTCGCGCGAGCGAGGCCGCGACCCCAGCGCCGACCGAGCCTGCGAGGGAGGTCCCCCGCCTTACTTCCCCAACTTCCCCCGCACCGCCGGCCACAGCAGCACCGCACCGGCACCGATCGCGATGATGCCGCCGACCTGGCGCAGCAGGTTGAGCTCGAGCAACCCGAATCCGCGGATGAGCGCGTAGGCCGCAAGGACAAGCAGCACGATCGCGACCGTGCGGGCCTGAGCGGTGGTGACGCCCGTCCACAAGAACACGGCCGCCGCGAGCGCGAGCGCCGCGACGAAGATCCCGTCGGCGAGGGCCGGCGTCGATGGGAAGAACACGAGGAACACCCCGACGACGATCGCCGCGATGGCCGCGACGATCTTGACGGCGGACGACGTCGACTTCTCGGTGGCCATCAGTCCGCAGCCTTGACGACGCGGCCCACGATGAACAGCAGAAGGAGCAGGTCGAGGAGCGCGACCGCGATCAGCACGATGCCGAAGAAGATCGCATAGGCCGTCGTCGCGGCGGGCGCGAACAGCACGACGACGATTCCCGCGATCGCGATCAGAATGCCGATGATGATCGTGATTCCCGAACCGTTGCCGCGAGCGGTGTCGATGAGCGTCGCGACGCCCTCGAAGATCCACGAGATGCCGACGAGCAGCACGATGAACACGGCGGTCTCGAGCGGGTTGCGGATGACGATGATGCCCGCCGCGAGGATCAGGGCGCCGAGGATGATGTTCGCAGCCCGCCCTCCCCCGTTGAGGTCCTTGTCGGTGATGCCCTGCACGAGGCGCACGATGCCGAGGATCGCGAAGTAGATGCCGAGCAGCACCGCGAGGATGCTCACGGTCGCCTGCGGCCAGACCAGCACGAGGATGCCGATGACGAGCGCCGCCACCGCCCGGATCGCCCACACCACTCTCGTCTGCCGGAAGATGCTTGCCAACTCCGTGCTCTCTGCCATGATCCAGCCTTCTCTCGAGTGCGGCAGCGACCCAGCGCCGATGCCAGCCACAGGGTACCGCTGTGCGGCCCTGCGTGGGGAGGGATCAGTCGGTCGTGCCGGCGTGGGCTTCGAGGAACTCGTAGAGCTCGCGGTCGTCGACGCCGGGGAAGGTTCCCGCAGGCAGCGGCGAGAGGATATGCGCGTGCAGCTTGGCGCTCGACCAGGCCTTGCCTGCCCACCGTTCGCTCAGCGTCGGCTCCGGGCGACGGCAGCACGCCTCATCCGGGCAGGTCGACCGGGTGCGGTTCATCGTCTCGCGACCGCGGAACCACTTCGAGTGAGCGAACGGCACGCCGATCGTGATCGAGAACTCCTCGGTCGCGGCCGTGCCCGTCTGGGTCGAGTCGAAGAACGTGCCCTCCGGGGTGTCGGTGTACTGGTAGAACTCCGTCGTGCGATTGGTGCGCGTGAACGCGGTGCGGGCGCTCCAGTGTCGGCAGACGAACTGTCCCTCGGTCGAGCCGGTGACATCCACCGGCAGTCGGAGACCGTCGTTCTCGTAGGCCTTGTAGACGGCGCCGTCGTCGCCGACCCGCAGGAAGTGCACCTGGAGGTCGAGGTGCTGCGTGGCGAGGTTGGTGAAGCGCAACGCGGCGGCCTCGTGGGTGACGCCGAAGGCATCCCGAAAGTCTTCGACCGCGATGTTGCGATCGGCCTTCGCCGCGGTGAGGAAGTCGACGGACTGCTTCTCGGGCATCAGCACGGCCGCGGCGAAGTAGTTGATCTCGAGGCGCTGCTGGAGGAAGTCCGCGTAGTTGGCCGGCTGCTGGTGGCCGAGCACCCGGTGCCCCATCGCCTGCAGCGCCATGCCGCGCAGGCCGTGGCCGCCCGGGATCGAGGCGGGTGGCAGGTAGATACGGCCGTTCGCGAGGTCGGTCACCGAGCGGGCGGAGTGCGGGAGGTCGTTGACGTGCACGAGCTCGAATCCGAGCCGCTCGGCCATGCGGCTGACCGAGCGGTGCGTGAGTGCGCCGGTCGTGTGCCCGACATCAGCGAGAAGCTTTGTCGCGATCTTCTCGATGTCGGGGAGGTGGTTGTCGAGGGTGCGCATGTGCTGACGCAGCTCGGTGTTGGCGCGACGGGCCTCCTCGGGCGTCGCGATCGCCTCGCGCGCGCGTCGAGCGAGCTCGCGGTGCAGCCCGACGAGCACCTCGAGGGTCTCGTCGCTCGTCGCCTTGGAGGCGCGGATGGTCGGCAGTCCCAGCGACGCGTAGACGCTCGAGCGCTGGGAGCGGTCGAGCTCGATCTCGAGCGCGGCCC
>CALRZA010000230.1:0-4216 GCA_943372535.1 Auritidibacter sp. Marseille-P8566 | reverse complement strand
GTAATGGGACAGAAGGTCAACCCCTACGGTTTCCGTCTGGGCATCACCACCGACCACGTGTCGCGGTGGTTCTCCGACAGCACCAAGGCGGGACAGCGCTACAGCGACTACGTCGCTGAGGACATCAAGATCCGCAACCTGCTCAAGACCTCGCTCGACCGCGCCGGCGTGGCGCGCATCGAGATCGAGCGCACCCGTGACCGCGTTCGCGTCGACATCCACACCGCCCGTCCGGGCATCGTGATCGGTCGCCGCGGCGCCGAGGCCGAGCGCATCCGCGCCGACCTCGAGAAGCTCTCGGGCAAGCAGATCCAGCTCAACATCCTCGAGGTCAAGAACCCCGAGGCCGAGGCTCAGCTCGTCGCGCAGGGCATCGCCGAGCAGCTCTCCGCTCGTGTGGCGTTCCGCCGCGCGATGCGCAAGGGCATGCAGGGCGCTCAGCGTGCCGGAGCCAAGGGTGTGCGCATCCAGGTCTCCGGCCGTCTCGGCGGCGCCGAGATGAGCCGCTCCGAGTTCTACCGTGAGGGTCGCGTTCCGCTGCACACCCTGCGCGCCAACATCGACTACGGCTTCTACGAGGCCAAGACGACGTTCGGCCGCATCGGCGTGAAGGTCTGGATCTACAAGGGCGACATCACGAACAAGGAGCTCGCCCGCGAGCAGGCCAACCAGAAGTCATCCCGTCCCGAGCGTCGCGACGACCGTGGCGGCGACCGTCGCGACAGCCGCGCGCCCCGCGGTGCCAACAGCGGCTCGGCGGCCCCCAAGGCCGACGCACCGGTCGCAGCAGGAGTTGAGGCGTAACCATGTTGATTCCCCGTAAGGTCAAGCACCGCAAGCAGCACCACCCCGGACGCAGTGGCCAGGCCACCGGCGGCACCGTGGTGTCGTTCGGTGAGTTCGGCATCCAGGCGCTCACGCCCGCGTATGTCACCAACCGCCAGATCGAGGCCGCGCGTATCGCGATGACCCGTCACATCAAGCGTGGTGGAAAGGTGTGGATCAACGTCTACCCCGACCGTCCGCTCACCAAGAAGCCCGCGGAAACCCGCATGGGTTCCGGTAAGGGTTCCCCCGAGTGGTGGGTTGCCAACATCAAGCCGGGTCGCGTCCTCTTCGAGGTCGCCGGCGTCAACGAGGAACTCGCTCGTGAAGCCATGACCCGTGCCATTCACAAGCTGCCCCTCAAGGCACGCATCATCAAGCGCGAGGAGGGTGACGCGTAATGGCGATCGGATCCAAGGAGCTCAGCCCGACTGAGCTCGACACGTTCGAGAACGAGCGCCTGCTCGACGAGCTGAAGAAGGCCAAGGAGGAGCTGTTCAACCTGCGCTTCCAGTCGGCCACCGGTCAGCTCGAGAGCCACGGCCGCATTCGCGCCGTCAAGCGCGACATCGCTCGCATCTACACGGTCATCCGCGAGCGCGAGCTCGGCATCCGGGCCACCCCGGTGCCCGTCGAGCTGCCCGCGAAGGCGACCAAGAAGACCACCAAGAAGACGGATGACGCGGCCCCGGCCAGCGACGCCGTCGAGACCGACACGAAGGAGGCGTAGCCATGGCGAAGGTCGAGAGCAAGACCGCCGAGACGCCCGAACTCGTTCGCGGCTATCGCAAGACCCGGCGCGGATACGTGACCAGCGACAAGATGGACAAGACCATCGTCGTCGAGGTCGAGGACCGCGTGAAGCACCCCCTGTACGGCAAGGTCATCCGCCGCACCTCGAAGGTGAAGGCGCACGATGAGGCCAACACGGCCGGCATCGGCGACCTCGTCGTCATCAGCGAGACCCGTCCGCTCAGCGCCACCAAGCGCTGGCGCCTGGTCGAGATCCTCGAAAAGGCGAAGTAACCATGCTGCAGCAGGAATCCCGACTCAAGGTCGCCGATAACACCGGCGCCAAGGAGCTGCTCACGATCCGTGTTCTCGGTGGCTCCGGCCGTCGCTACGCGGGGCTGGGCGATGTCATCGTCGCGACCGTCAAGGACGCGATCCCCGGTGGCAACGTCAAGAAGGGTGATGTCGTCAAGGCGGTCATCGTCCGCGTGAAGAAGCAGACCCGCCGTCCCGACGGCTCCTACATCAAGTTCGACGAGAACGCCGCCGTGATCCTCAAGGCTGACGGCGACCCCCGTGGAACCCGCATCTTCGGACCGGTCGGTCGCGAGCTCCGCGACAAGAAGTTCATGAAGATCATCTCGCTCGCACCGGAGGTGCTGTAAACCATGGCGAACATTCGCAAGGGCGACCTCGTGCAGGTCATCAGTGGCCCGACCCCTGAGCGCGGCGGAGACCGCGGCAAGCAGGGTCGCGTCATCACCGTGCTCGGCGACAAGGACCGCGTGATCGTGGAGGGTGTCAACTTCGTCACCAAGCACGTCAAGGTGGGCCAGACGCAGCGCGGCACCAAGACCGGTGGCATCGAGACGATGGAGGCACCGATTCACGTGTCGAACGTCGCGCTCGTCGACCCCGACACCAAGCAGCCAGCTCGCGTCGGTTTCCGTGAGGAGACCGACGACCGCGGCAAGACCGTGCGCGTGCGCTTCTTCAAGCCGTCGCGCCGGGCCGCCAAGCCGGCCAAGAAGGCCTCGACCAAGGCCGCCTCGACCAAGGATGCCGACACGGCAGCCGAGAAGGACGCTGACTGATGACGACGACTGCCCCCGCCGCTGGCAAAATCCAGCCGCGCCTCAAGCAGAAGTACCGTGCGGAGATCGCCGCGCAGCTCACCAAGGACTTCGGCTTCACGAACCCGCACCAGGTGCCGGGACTCGTGAAGGTCGTCGTGAACACCGGTGTCGGCGAGGCCGCCCGCGACTCGAAGATCATCGATGGCGCGGTCAAGGACCTCACCGCCATCACCGGTCAGAAGCCGCAGGTCACCAACGCTCGCAAGTCCATCGCGCAGTTCAAGCTGCGTGAGGGCCAGCCGATCGGCGCCCACGTCACGCTGCGTGGCGACCGCGCCTGGGAGTTCCTCGACCGCCTGATCACGCTCGCGCTTCCGCGTATCCGTGACTTCCGCGGCCTGTCGGACCGCCAGTTCGACGGCAACGGCAACTACACCTTCGGTCTCACGGAGCAGTCGATGTTCCACGAGATCGACCAGGACAAGATCGACCGCGTCCGCGGCTTCGACATCACCATCGTGACCACCGCCAAGAACGACGCGGAGGGACGCGCGCTGCTCAAGGCGCTCGGCTTCCCCTTCAAGTCCAACGACGCGGCCGCGAACTAGCAGTACTCGAGCACCACCGATCGACCAGGTCGGCACCCGCGTAACGGATGCCGAAACCGGGCGAGAACAGGAAAAACCCGCACATGACAATGACAGATCCGGTCGCAGACCTGCTGACCAGACTGCGTAACGCCAACTCCGCGTACCACGACACGGTGTCGCTGCCCAGCAGCAAGCTCAAGTCGCACATCGCGGAGATCCTCCAGAAGGAGGGTTACATCGCCGGCTGGAAGGTCGAGGACGCCCGCGTCGGACAGACGCTGACGATCGACCTCAAGTACGGCCCGAACCGCGAGCGCTCCATCGTGGGCATCAAGCGCGTGTCGAAGCCCGGCCTGCGCGTGTACGCGAAGTCCACCGAGATCCCCAAGGTTCTCGGCGGTCTCGGCGTCGCCATCCTGTCCACCTCCTCCGGTCTGCTGACCGACAAAGAGGCGTCGAAGAAGGGCGTGGGTGGGGAAGTCCTCGCCTACGTGTGGTAACCACGTCATGTCACGTATTGGAAGACTCCCGATCGACATCCCCGCGGGTGTCGAGGTGAAGATCGACGGCCAGGATGTCGCGGTCAAGGGCCCGAAGGGTGAGCTCTCGCTCACCGTGGCCCAGCCCATCCAGGTCGCCATCGAAGACGGGCAGCTGCTCGTCACGCGTCCGGACGACGAGCGCAACTCGCGCTCGCTGCACGGCCTCACCCGCACGCTCATCGCGAACCAGATCGTCGGCGTCACCGAGGGCTACAGCAAGGGCCTCGAAGTCGTCGGCACCGGTTACCGCGTCGCGGCCAAGGGCGACTCGATCGAGTTCGCCCTCGGCTACTCGCACTCCATCACGGTCGATCCCCCCAAGGGCATCAGCTTCACCGTGGAAGGCAACAACAAGCTGACGGTCTCCGGGATCGACAAGCAGGCCGTCGGCGAAGTCGCGGCCAACATCCGCAAGCTGCGCAAGCCCGAGCCGTACAAGGGCAAGGGTGTT
>CALRZA010000229.1:0-4246 GCA_943372535.1 Auritidibacter sp. Marseille-P8566 | reverse complement strand
GCCAGCGCTGGTTCTCGCGATGATCGGCGCCGCCCGCTCGTGGACCGCCTCCGCCGTCGGGGCCCTGCTGTTCGCCGCGATCGCGGCGGCCGCGCCCGTGCTCGTGCCGGCGCTCGTCGTCATGGTCGTCGTGTGGCTCGTCGCCCGCCCGCGGGGCGCGGTGCGCATCGCCGGGATGCTCGTCCCCGCCGCGGCCCTGTTCGCCCCGCTCGTGTTCGAGCAGGTCTCCCGCGGGCAGCTGCTCGCCCTCCTCGCCGACCCGGGAGTGCCGGCCGCCACGACGCCGCCCTCGGCCTGGCAGCTCGCGCTCGGTGCCCCGGAGCTCGGCCTCACCGGGTGGGAGTCGTTCGCCGCCGGGCTCGGCCTGCCGCCCGGCACGGCGCTCCTCGTCGTGCTGGTGCTGCTGGCCCCCCTCGCGCTCCTCGCGATCCTCGCGCTCTTCCTGCCCGGCTCCGCGCGGTCGATTCCGGCCATGGTCGTGGCCCTCCTCGGGTTCGTCAGCGCGGTGGCCGCGACCCACGTCTCGGTGACCCTGCTGGGGTCGACGACGACGACGATCTGGGCCGGGTCCGCCCTGAGCCTGTACTGGCTCGGCCTCGTCGGGGCGACGGTGGCCTGCCTCGAGGCCTTCGGCCGCAGCGCCGGCCTTCCCACCCTCGTGACGGCGGTCGCGCTCGTGGCCCTCGCCGTGCCTCTTCTCGTCAGTGCGGCCACGGGGGCGGCCACGGTGCGCGAGAGCACGGTGCGCATGCTCCCCGCCTTCGTCTCGGCCGAGGCCGTGACCGACCCCACCCTGGGCACCCTCGAACTCACCGCGCAGGCCGACGGCGGACTCGCCGCGACCATCCACCGCGGCACCGGCACGACTCTCGACGAGCAGTCGACCCTCGCCGCGACGGATGCCGCCATCGGCGAACCCGAGGAGCGTCTCGCCGTGCTCGCGGGCAACCTCGCCTCGCGCAGCGGATTCGACGTCGCGGGCGAACTCGACGCGCTCCATCTCGCCTTCGTGCTGCTGCCGCCCGCGGCATCCCCCGAGGCCGAGGCCGTGCACCAGCGCGCCCGGGAGGCTCTCGACGGCAATCGCCTGCTCACGCCGATCGGTGACACCGCCGGCGGCTTCCTCTGGTATTACGAGGGGCTCTCCGACGACCCGGCGCCGTCGGGCCCGGGCAACACCGACACTCCGATCGGGCTCGCGGTGCTCATCGGCCAGGGCGTCATCGTCGGGCTGACCGTGCTGCTGGCGATCCCCACCTCCCGCCGCCGTCGGGTCAAGGCCGCGCGCGTCACGGGCGCCGAGACGACTGACGATGCCCCCGATGACGACGGGATTCAGCGATGAGCGACGACCGCGGTTTCATCGAGGAGCCGACCGGTGGCATGGCGGGCGACGACCCGATCTTCCCCGAGAACGAGCCGGAGCAGCGCGCCCCGCGGGCGCCCCTGACCGTGCGCGGTGTCGCCATCGTCGGCGCTCGGGTCGTCACCGGCGCGATCGGCATCGGCGTCGCGATCGCGACGATCACCGCCGCGACCCTCCTGCCGCTGCCCACCCTCGGCACGACCCCGGTGGGAGTGCTCGTCACCCCGGTGCCCACGGCGCAGCAGCTGGTCTGCCCGGGAGCGCTGCTGCGCCTCTCGGATGACTCGGGTCAGGGCGCGACGGTGTCGTCATCGCTCGGCGACCCCGCCACGACGTTCGCCGCGGGCAGCGGCCGCGCGACCTCGACCGCCATCGAGACCTCGGATGCCGGCACCGGGGGCGCGACGGCAGCACCGTCGATCATCAGCACCCCGCCCGACGACGTCGACCCGACCGCCCTGCTCCTGCTCAGCGGCGCTCAGTCGCAGAGCGTCGCCGAGGGAGAGTTCGTCGGCCTCGCGGCGGCGGCGTGCACGCCGGTGTCGGGCGAGAGCTGGCTCGCCGCGGGAGCGACGACCGTCGGCCGCACGACGCTCATCACCCTGACCAACCCGACCGAGGTCCCCGCGACCGTCGACCTCACGATCATGGGCGAGAGCGGCGCGATCGCCGCCCCGGGCACCAGCGGCATCACCGTCGCGCCCAACGGCCAGCGCGTGCTGTCTCTGGCCGGCTTCGCTCCGGATGTCACGTCGCCGGTCGTGCTCGTCACGAGCACCGGTGGACAGGTCGCCGCCGCGCTGCAGCAGTCCATCGTGCGCGGACTCGACGCGGGCGGTCTCGACATCGTCGGGCCGACCGGGGCCCCGTCCCTCGTCAACGTCATCCCGGGAGTGGTCATCTCGGGCGCCGGCCGCGTGCAGGAACTGCTCGGCGGGGGCGACGACTTCGAGGATCTGCGCTCGATCCTGCGCCTGTACGCTCCCGGCGAGGGCTCGGTCGAGGCCACCGTCAGCGTGGTTCCCGCCGACGGCGCGGGCACCGGCACCTCCTTCGCCTTCGAGTTGGATGCCGGCCGGGTCAGCGACGTGCCCTTCGACGAGCTGCCCGACGGCAGCTACACCGTCGTCGTCGAGACGGATCGTCCGACGATCGCCGGGGTACGCGTATCGGCGGCCGACGCCACGACCGTCGACCTCGCCTGGCTCAGCGCCGCGCCCGCCCTGACCGAGAGCGCCCTCGTCAGCATCGCCGACGGAGAGAACCCCCTGCTGCATCTCGCCAATGCGACGGATGCCGAAGCCACGGTCACGGTCGACGGCGAGCCCGTCGTGATCCCCGCCGGCGCGAGCGTGGCGCTGCCCGTCGAGCCGGGCGCGACCGTGCGGCTGGACGGGGCCGAGGGCATCCACGCGGCGGTCTCGATCAACCCGAGCGGGGCGCTCGGCCGGTATTCGGCGCTGCCGGCGGGCGAGGGTGCCACGACGATCCGCATCTACCCGTAGCGGGGTACGCTCGGCCCGGAAACAGGCTCACGGCTGAGGTTTTCGGCCCGCCCATCGGGTGACAATCTGAAAACGCTTGCATCTTCGGGAGCGACGGGTGATACTTGCCCCCATCGGGGATTCGAAGGCGACACCGCGGTCGCGTTCCTCGGGATGGAGAGCCATGACTACTCGATCTCTTCGCGCCACCACCGGGTCATTTGCGGTCGGTCTCGCCCTCATCGCCTCGCTCCTCCTGGCGCCGTCGAGCGCCGGCGCCGCGACCGCGACCAACAATCCCAACTTCACCGCCAATGTCATGGCGCCTCTCGTTGTGACGGACTGGGCCCAGTTCGAGGCGCAGTTGCAGACCGTCAAGAGCTACGGAGTCGATGCCGTCAGCGCCGACATCTGGTGGGGCACCGTCGAAGGCGCGGGGGACAACCAGTTCAACTGGTCGTACTACGACACGCTCTTCCAGAAGATCACCGCGAAGGGGCTCAAGATCGTTCCGATCTTCTCCTTCCACCAGTGCGGAGGCAACGTCGGCGACACGTGCAACATCCCGCTGCCGTCATGGCTCTGGGCCAAGTACAACGGGCAGACCCTCAACGGCGTCACCCTCGACATCAACGGACTCAAGCACCGCAGCGAGCAGGGCAACTTCTCAAGCGAGACCGTGCAGGGCTGGGCCGACCAGCTCGTGCTCAACGAGTACGCGGCGTTCACGGCGGCGTTCACGGCACGCTACGCGACGACCTACGCCACCGCCCTGCAGGAGATCAACGTCTCGCTCGGCCCCGCCGGCGAACTGCGCTACCCCTCGTACAACGGTCACGACTCGGGATCGGGCTACCCGACTCGGGGAGCACTCCAGTCGTACTCACCGCTCGCCGTGAAGAGCTTCCAGCAGTTCGCGATCGCGAAGTACGGCACGCTCGCGGGCATCAACACGGCGTGGGGCTCCGCCCTCACGGCGCAGTCCCAGATCCAGCCGCCGAGCAATGCGGGCTTCTTCTTCTCCAGTGGCGACTATCGCAACACGAAGTACGGCAAGGACTTCATCGACTGGTACAACAGCTCCCTCGTCGACCACGGCGAGCGCATGCTCGACACCGTCATCGCGGCGCTCGGCACCAGCTTCCCCTCGGCCAAGATCGGCTACAAGATCCCCGGCGTGCACTGGTCGATGACCGGGCCGACGCCGCGCGCCGCCGAGGTAGCCGCCGGGCTCATCCGCACCAGCGTCGACCTCAACGCGGTCGCGACCGGTCGGGGCTACGCCAACATCGTCAGCCTGGCGACGCGCTTCGGCGACACGAACCGGCAGATGGTGCTGCACTTCACCTGTCTCGAGTTCAGCGACGAGAACTACGCCCCGCAGTACTCGCAGGCC
>CALRZA010000228.1:0-4249 GCA_943372535.1 Auritidibacter sp. Marseille-P8566 | reverse complement strand
CGACCCGGGTCGCGCGGCGTTCGCGCGACTCGAGAGTGAGCGGCCGACGGCTCCACGTGATCAGAGCGATGCCCAGCCGCAGGGCGAGTCGGTCGGCGAGACCGACGCGCCGCACGGGGCGGGCGGTCGCGGGGGCGGACGGGGTGATGGTGTCACGACGCTCAGCGGTCGTCACGGTGTTCATGGTGTTCCTCACGGGTGGGGCGGGCGCACGCGGATGGCGTGGCCCGGTGATCCGATGCCGCGGGTGGCGGCGGGTGGGGCGGCGCACCGGAGGTCGGGACGCCGGGGACCGGCGCTCAGCGCGCCAGGGCGGGGCGGTGACGGCGCGCGGAAGACGCGAGCCGTCAGGCTTCGAAGAGCGTCGCCACCGTCAGATCCGGCGGCGAGGGTGCCGGCGGATCAGCCGATGAGAACGCCGACGAAGCCGGCAGGACGAATCGCGGTCAGTCCCGCGGTCGTGATGGTCAACATTGCCTGGCTCCTTTCTGTCGGTTGGCGTTCGACCACCGTAGCGGGCGACACGCCCGGGCGGCAACGACGCCACGGTCACGATTCGACAACGGGATGCCGCGGCTCGCGATGTATACAGAAAGCACGATTCAGCCCTCAAATCTTCTCCATCGCCGCCCCGTTGTATACACTGGCGCCATGGGAGGCGGCGATGCGAGCGAGTGATCGGGCCTACAGCACCCTGCGCGACGAGATCCTCGAGTGGCAGCTCGCCCCCGGCACCGTGCTCGGCGAGGTCGAGCAGGCCACCCGCCTCGGTGTCTCCCGCACCCCGTTGCGCGAAGCGCTCGCCCGGCTCGTCGCCGACGGTCTCGTCGAGGCGCAGTCGGGTCGCGGGCTCGTGGTGACGGCCACCTCGCTCGAGAGCGTCGTCGAACTGTTCGAGGTGCGCGCCGCCCTCGAGGGCACCGCGGCGGCGCTCGCCGCCCAGCGCCGCGATCCCGCTCCGTTCGAGGCGCTTCGGCTGGAGTTCCGCGCCGCCGACCTCCTCGACGACCCCACCCGCCACGCCTACTACGACCTCGTGCGCCGGCTCGACGAGGCTCTCGACAGGGCCGCGGCGAACCCGTTCCTCGTGACGCAGTTGCGCGGGGTGCGCACGCACCTCGCCCGCATCCGCCGGCTGTCGCACGACAACCCGGCCCGCCTGGCGGCCGCGGCGGGGGAGCACCTGCTCATCATCGACGCCGTCATCGCGGGGGATGCCGCGCTCGCCCGCAGCGCGACGCACGTGCACCTCCACAACAGTCTCAGCAACATCCTCGCCACGGCCGAATCCGGCCGACTGGCACCGATCGCCCCCGCTCAGAACAGGACAGCATGAAGCTCCACGCCGTACGCCCCCACCGCAGCGACGAGAACCTCCCGCGCGAGCAGCAGCTCGCGTGGAAGATCGCCGAGGTCGCCTCCGAGCGCGTCGAGGTCACCCCCGAGGTCACCGACATGGTGATCAACCGCGTGATCGACAACGCGGCGGTCGCGGCGGCCTCCCTCACGCGCGCCCCCGTCGTGGCGGCCCGCGCCCAGGCGGAGGCGCACCCCGTCTCCCGCAACGGCGCCGGCGCGACCGTCTTCGGCAGCGGTCAGCTCACGAGCCCCGAGTGGGCGGCCTGGGCCAACGGGGTCGCCGTGCGCGAGCTCGACTTTCACGACACCTTCCTCGCCGCCGAGTACTCGCACCCGGGCGACAACATCCCCGCGATCACGGCCGTCGCCCAGCACCTCGGCCGCTCCGGTGCCGACCTGCTCGCCGGCATCGTCACCGGCTACGAGATCCAGATCGACCTCGTGAAGGCGATCAGCCTGCACCGCCACAAGATCGACCACGTCGCCCACCTCGGTCCGTCGGCCGCCGCGGGCATCGGCACGCTGCTCGGCCTGCCGACCGAGACGATCTTCCAGTCCATCGGTCAGGCCCTGCACACGACCACCGCCACGCGTCAGTCGCGCAAGGGCGAGATCAGCACGTGGAAGGCGCACGCCCCGGCCTTCGCGGGCAAGATGGCGGTCGAGGCCGTCGACCGGGCGATGCGCGGCCAGACCAGCCCCACCCCGATCTACGAGGGCGAAGACGGCGTCATCGCGTGGCTGCTCGGCGGCATGGACGCCCGCTACGAGGTTCCGCTGCCCGAGGCGGGCGAG
This sequence comes from Auritidibacter sp. Marseille-P8566, assembly GCA_943372535.1. Lineage (GTDB taxonomy): Bacteria > Actinomycetota > Actinomycetes > Actinomycetales > Microbacteriaceae > Rhodoglobus. The sequence goes on along the minus strand of CALRZA010000228.1, from coordinate 2,095 downwards.
ACCCGCCGCGCGATCCTCGACAGCTACACCAAGGAGCACTCGGCCGAGTATCAGGCGCAGGCGTGGATCGACCTCGCCCGTCGTCTCGGTACCGAGCGCCCCGAGCTGCGCGACCCCGCGAACATCACGCGCATCGTGCTGCATACGAGCCACCACACCCACTACGTCATCGGCTCGGGGGCGAACGACCCGCAGAAGTACGACCCGACCGCGAGCCGCGAGACCCTCGACCACTCGATCCCGTACATCTTCACGGTCGCCCTGCAGGACGGCGCCTGGGATCACGAGGGCAGCTACGCCCCCGAGCGGGCCGGCCGCGCCGACACCGTCGCGCTGTGGAACCTCGTCACGACCGCCGAGGATGCAGAGTGGACGCGTCGCTACCACTCGAACGATCCCGCCGAGAAGGCGTTCGGTGGCCGCGTCGAGATCGACCTCGCCGACGGCACGCGGCTCGTGGATGAGATCGCCGTCGCCGACGCGCATCCGCTCGGCGCGCGGCCGTTCGCTCGCGCGCAGTACGTGCAGAAGTTCCGCGAGCTGGCCGACGGCGTGCTCGCCGCCGACGAGATCGAGCGCTTCCTCGGGGTCGTCCAGCGCCTGCCCGAACTCACCGCCGCGGAGCTCGGCGGCCTCACCATCAACGGCGACTTCTCGGCCGTGACCCCGAAGGGGATCTTCTGATGCTCTACACCTCCGTCACCCCCGCCGAGAAGCGCGCCGCCTTCCGCGCGCGGCTCGCCACCGGCGAGCTGCTGCGCTTCCCCGGCGCGTTCAACCCGCTGAGCGCCAAGCTCATCCAAGACAAGGGCTTCGAGGGCGTCTACATCTCGGGCGCCGTCATCTCGGCCGACCTCGGCCTGCCGGATGTCGGGCTCACGACGCTCACCGAGGTCGCGACCCGCGGCCAGCAGATCAGTCGCATGACCGACCTGCCGACCCTCATCGATGCCGACACGGGCTTCGGCGAGGCGATGAACGTCGCGCGCACGGTGCAGACCCTCGAGGATGCCGGCGTCGCGGGCCTGCACATCGAAGACCAGGTCAACCCGAAGCGCTGCGGTCACCTCGACGGCAAGGCCGTCGTCGACGCCGAGACGGCGCTGCAACGCATCCGCGCGGCGGTCGATGCGCGCCGGGACCCGAACCTTCTCATCATGGCGCGCACCGACATCCGCGCGATCGATGGGTTGTCGGCGGCGATCGATCGGGCCAAGGCGCTCGTCGACGCCGGGGCCGACGCGATCTTCCCCGAGGCGATGGCCGACCTTCGCGAGTTCGAGGCGATCCGCGCCGCGGTCGACGTGCCGATCCTCGCCAACATGACCGAGTTCGGCAAGAGCGAGCTCTTCACCACGGCCCAGCTTGCGGATGTCGGCGTGAACATCGTCATTTATCCCGTGAGCCTGCTGCGCATCGCGATGGGCGCGGCTGAGCGCGGGCTCGACACGCTCGCTGCCGAGGGAACCCTGCAGCCCACTGTCGCCGAGATGCAGACTCGCGCGAGACTGTATGAACTGCTCGACTACGAGGCCTACAACGCCTTCGACACCTCCGTCTTCAACTTCACCCTGTAGTACCAGGCGGGTCGAGCCAGTCGAGACCTCCCCACACGAAGGAGCACCACATGACCGAATCCGACATCCGCAAGGGCCTCGCCGGGGTCGTCGTCGACACCACCGCGATCTCGAAGGTCAACCCCGAGACCAACTCGCTGCTCTACCGCGGGTATCCCGTGCAGGAGCTCGCGGCGAACTGCACGTTCGAAGAGGTCGCCTACCTGCTCTGGAAGGGCGAGCTGCCCGATCCCGAGCAGCTCGAGGGCTTCGAGAGGCTCGAGCGATCGCAGCGTCACCTCGACGAGCGCGTCAAGCGCGTCATCGACGAGCTGCCGCTGACGGCCCACCCGATGGATGTCGTGCGCACCGCCGTGAGCGTGATCGGCGCTGCCGACCCCGACGCCGCGGACTCCAGCCCATCGGCCAACCTCGACAAGGCGGTGCGCCTGTTCGCGCAGCTGCCGTCGATCGTCGCCTACGACCAGCGCCGCCGCCGCGGCGAGCACCTCGTCGAGCCGCGCGACGACCTCGGCTAC
>CALRZA010000227.1:0-4257 GCA_943372535.1 Auritidibacter sp. Marseille-P8566 | reverse complement strand
CGCTCAGGGTGTCTTCGTCGGCGGCATCTCGTCGTTCTTCGAGGCGCTCTACCCGGGCATCGTCGTGCAGGCCGTGCTCGCGACCCTCGCGGTCGTCGGCGTGACGCTCGCGCTCTTCGCGAGCGGCAAGATCCGCGCCTCCAAGCGGGCCACCAAGGTCTTCATGGTCGCGATGATCGGCTACCTCGTCTTCTCGCTCATCAACGTCGTCATCATGATCTTCGGTGGAGCCGACGCCAACCCGTGGGGACTGCGCGGCAGCGTCGAGATCTTCGGCATCCCGCTCGGGGTCATCCTGGGTGTCTTCGTCGTGCTGCTCGCGGCGTACTCGCTCGTGCTCGACTTCGACTTCATCCAGCGCGGCGTCAACAACAAGGCGCCCCGCAAGTTCGGCTGGACCGGCGCCTTCGGCATCATGGTCACCGTGATCTGGCTCTACCTCGAGCTGCTGCGCATGTTCGCGATCGCGCGCGACTGACGCACCGACTCACGCGAGAGGCCGTCCTTCGGGGCGGCCTCTCGTCGTTTCAGTTCGACGCGACGGCGACAGCCACGGCCGCGGCGTACTCGCGCGCCCGCTCCACCTCGGTCGTCACCGGGCCCACGACCTGCGTATGCACGACGGCGCCGACCGAAGCGACCAGCGCCTTGCGCGCCCGCCGACGACGAGAGGCCGCGGCGGCCGCCGAGAGGGCCGCCGAGAGCAGCCCGAGCAGGATGCCCGCCAGCACCGCCCCGGCGATGAGCAGGGTCGGCACGGCCCACCCCTCGACCGTCGGCACCTCGATGCGCGGGAACCCCCACGTCGGCAGAAGCGCCGCGGCGAGCAGCCAGCCGACTCCCGCGAGACCGGCGAGCAGCACGAGCCACTGCACGATGCCGATGATCACCCACCACCACGATCCGCGCGCGGGGATCGGCGTGCGCGCGATCGCGAGGTCGAGGTCGGCGGGCAGACCCGCGATGCCCGTCTCGGCGGTGGCGCGGATGCCGGCGCGCCAGGCGTCGGAGAGACCCTCGGCCGCGGCATCCCCGAACTGCCGCACCGCGAGGGAGACCTTCGCCGCGGCGCCCGCGCTGAGGGCGGGCATGCTCGTGCGATGCACGGCGGGGTCCTCTCCGCGACGGCTCGGGCCGAGCCCCAGGCGCGCGAGCGGGTCGGGGCGCAGCCGGAGGATCCACGAGGTGAGCGGCCAGCCCGTGGCCTGGCCGGAGCGCTTGCGGTAGCTCGCGGCGACGGCGCGGGCGACGAGGTCCGCTCCGGCAGCGACCGCGACGGACTCGGTCAGGCGCGCGGCGGCTTTCGCTCCCGGCACGCGCGCGGCCCCGGCGGCGGGCATCCGCTCAGCGATCGTGCGCACGTCGGCGCTCAGCCGCGACTCGGTCAGGGCCTTCTCGCTCGCGAGGTCGCCGATCGCGGCCCGCAGGGCGGCGACGCCCTCCCCCGTGCTCGCGCTCACCGGCAGCACGCGGGCGCGCGGGATGCCGTCGCGCGTGACGATCTCGCGCAGCGACGCGATGACCTGCTGCTGCTCCACCGGCGTCAGCAGATCGATCTGGTTGAGCACGATCAGGGTGACGGCGCCGTGGCGCGCGTGAGGGGTGATGAACTGGGCGTGCAGCACGGCATCCGCATACTTCTGCGGGTCGACGACCCAGACGAGGGCATCCACCTGGGCGGCGAGCTTCTCGGCGATCGCGCGGTTGCCCGCCTCCACGGAGTCGAAGTCGGGCAGGTCGAGCAGGATCAGCCGGGATGCCCGGGTGTCGAGCGGCGCGTCGCGCACGACCCGTTCGCGCACCCCGAGCCAGTCGAGAAGCTCCACCGCGCCCTCCGGGCCCCACACCGCGGCGAGGGCTTCGGACGTCGTCGGCCGTCGCACGTGGGTGCGGGCGATCGGGTCGCCGACGAGGGCGTTGATGAGGCTCGACTTGCCCGAGCCCGTCGCGCCGAAGAGCCCGACGACGGTGTAATCGGGCGATCGGGATCGCCGTTGCCCCGCCCGCTCGAGAAGCTCATCGGCCTCCGTGGCGAGCGCGGCCGGCACGCGACCCTCACCCGCGGCGCGCGCCCGGCGCAGGGCGTCGAGCCGCTGATCGAGGGTGACGCTCACTCCGCGGCCCTCTGCACGTCGTCGAGCAGGGTGCGCGACTCGCGGCGCAGCGACTCGGGTGACGAGCCGAAGCGGGCCGACTCGAGGGCGTGGTCGAGGCGGGCGCGCTCCGACTCGAAGAGGATGCGCACGCGGTCCTGCAGGTCTTTGCGGGCCTGCTCGGCGAGGCGGCGCACCGCATCCTCACCGAAGACCGTTTCGAGCAGCTTCTGGCCGAGAACCGCCGAGCCGCCCGCGATCACGAGCTCGCCTCCGGTGAGCCCGCCGGTCGAGGCGAAGACGACGATCATGAGCGCGACCGTCACGACATTGAGGCCGAGCGACAGCACACGGGCCTTGATGCGCTTCGAGCCGGCGTTGTCTTGGATGAGGCGCATGAGCGCGCCCTGCCACTCCCGGATCATCATGGCCGCGGCGTCCGTGAACCCGGCGCTCTCGCTGCCGAGCGCGGGCGCCCGCTCGGCGATGGCGCGGCCGGCGGCGCTGCGCTGCAGAGTGGCCCAGGAGGCGGCGGCAGCGCGACCGGCGGCATCCACGATCACCGCGTGCAGGCCGGTCTCGATCTGGGTCTCGACCTCGACGACCGGCTGCGGGCGACCGAGCACCCACGCGGTCGCAGCGTCGCGGGTGCGTGAGAACCAGCTCTCGACCTTGCGGAAGAAGTCGCTCGTGCCGACGAAGTCCTGCCAGCGGGCGAGCACCTCGCCGCGCAGCAGGGCGCCGTCGCGGGTCGCGGCCTCGACGGAGTCGACCGCGCCCTCGTATTCGGCGGCGGCGAGCTCGAGCGTCGAGGTGACCCAGTCGAGCTGCTCCTGACGCGCGGAGGCGACTTTCTCGACGCGGAGGTCGAGGTCGGCGATCGCGCCGCTGAGGGTGCGTGCGGCGATGCGGGTGCGCTCGAGGCGGTCGCCCGCGATGCTCGTGAGCCACTCGCGCGGCCCGTCGACCGCGCTCGCGGGAAGCATGCCGAGCGCGTCGAGGGGCTGCTCGGCGATCACGAAGATCGGGGCGTCGGGCAGTCCGCGATCGTCGAGCATCGTCATGAGGTCGGGCAGCACCTCGTCTTGCGCGCCCGCGGGCACGCGGTTGAGCACCACGCCGACGGTGATGTTGCGACCGGCCGCGCCCTCGAGCAGCCTCCACGGCACGGCGTCGGCGTAGCGGTTGGCGGTCGTGACGAAGAGCCAGAGGTCCGCCGCGGCGAGCAACTGGGCCGCGAGCGCGCGGTTCTCGTCGGCGACCGAGTCGATGTCGGGGGCATCCACGATCGCCAGCGATGCGGGCACCTTGTCGTGGGCCAGCAGCATGAGCTCGTTGATGCGGGCGGCCGTCGGGGTGTCCCCGGCGGCGGATGCGGGCGTCCCGGGCTCGGTCACGCGACCGCGCACCCGCGCCAGGCCGGGCAGGATGCGATCGGAGGCGAACCAGCCGGCATCCACCGGTGCGTGCACGAGGATCGGCTGGCGGGTCGTCGGGCGGATGACCCCGGACCGCGTGGTCGGCGTGCCGATGAGCGCGTTGACGATCGTCGACTTGCCGGACCCCGTGCTGCCGCCGACCACCGCGAGCAGCGGCGCATCGAGATCGGCCAGGCGCGGGCGGATGTAGTCGTCGATCTGACGCACGGCGGATGCCGCCGCCTCGCGCTGCTCCGCCGCCCCCTCGAGCGGCAGCGATAGCCCCGGATCGGCGAGAGAGGCCCGCAGTCGCTCAAGCGACACGATCGCGGGCGGGCGGGCGTCGGTCACGGTTACCAGCATGCCGTGGCGGTGGGGTTTAAGCGAACGGTTGCGTGGCTCGGCCCACGACCGTAAGCGCGGACGAGTGCGGTCGCTCCGGCGCCGCTGCGGCATCCCCGGTGCTGGGAGAGCGGAAAACACCGCGCGTGCCAGTGCTCAGGCGTAGCGTGGTGGGATGACCCCCGCAGGCGATCCCGCAGAAGCATTACGTGCCGCGCTATACGAGTTGCACGAGTACGGCCGCAGCCTCACGCCGATCGGCACGGATGTGCTCGAAGACTTCCTCGCCGAACGCAGGTCCAATGCGCGAGCCGAAGAAGACGAGCTCCGCTAGCTCAGCGCAGGATCGACTCGCGGAAACGCCGCTTCTCCTCGGCGACTGCCCGGAAGTAGGCGTTGGATGC
>CALRZA010000226.1:0-4276 GCA_943372535.1 Auritidibacter sp. Marseille-P8566 | reverse complement strand
CGCCCCCATGCCGCCGGTGTTCGGGCCCTCGTCGCGGTCGAAGTCGCGCTTGTAGTCCTGCGCCGGCGACAGCGGCAGCACCGTGTGGCCGTCGCTGAGCAGGAAGAGCGAGACCTCCTGGCCGGCGAGGAACTCCTCCACGAGCACCGGCCCGTGAGTGAGCCAGTAGTCGGCGTGGGCGACGGCGGCGTCGCGGTCGGGTGTGACGATGACGCCCTTGCCCGCGGCGAGGCCGTCGGCCTTGATCACGTAGGGGGCGCCGTACTCGTCGATCGCCGTGATCGCATCCTCGATCGTGCCCGCGCGGGTCGCTCGCCCGGTGGGCACGCCGGCGTCATCCATGATGCGCTTGGCGAAGGTCTTGCTGCCCTCGAGCGCGGCGGCGTGCTTGCCGGGACCGAAGACCGGGATGCCGCGCTGGCGCAGCGCATCCGCGACGCCTGCGACGAGCGGGGCCTCGGGTCCGATCACGACGAGCTGGATCTCGTGATCGATCGCGTACTGGCTGACCACGTCGCCGCGGGTCGGATCGAGCGCGACGACCGGCACATCGGCGGCGATGCCGGCGTTGCCGGGCGCAGCGACGATCTCGTGCTGCGCGTCTTCGCGCAGCAGGGCGGTGATGATGGCGTGCTCACGAGCGCCGGAGCCGAGAACGAGGATGCGCACGCGGTAAGCCTACCGAGGCGTCCCCCGCCGGGCCGGTTCGTGACGGCAGCCCCGGCCCCCTCGACCGTCGGCGGCCGGAACCGAGGCCGGCCCGCCGACCGCGTACGGTGGAGCCATGCCTCCCAAGCGCATCCCGAACGACGTCGGTGCCGCCGCCGTGCAGGCCGCGCTCGCCGACTCGCGGGGCGACCTCCCGACCGCGGTGCGCTGGCTGCTGCAGGTGCTCGCCGAGGCCGCCGAGGGCAACACCGTGGAGGTGCGTGTGCCGCCCTACGGCGCGGTGCAGGCGATCGAGGGACCCCGCCACACGCGCGGCACCCCGCCCAACGTCATCGAGATGGATGCCGCCACCTGGCTCGCCCTCGCGACGGGCGGCCTGGCGTGGGCTGAGGCCGTGGCCTCCGGCGCCGTGCACGCGTCGGGCCAGCGCGCGGACCTCACGGCATACCTGCCGCTCGCCCAGCCGCGCTGACCCGGGCGGAACCAGGCGGCACTGACCGCCGGGCCAGTCCTCGGGCCGCGGCCCGGCATCCGCTCGGGTGGCGTAGGAGAGAATGGAGTCGTGAGTGACAACACCGTGTCCGACAACGCCCAGACCGTGAAGATCCGCCGCGCGCCCAAGATCGGCGCGTTCCTCGTCGTCGGCGGACTGATCGGCATGCTCACGACGCTCGTGCTCACGTCGCTCTTCCCGTCGGACCCGAACGTCGGCTTCATCGCGCTCTTCGCGTACTTCTGCCTGTTCGGCATTCCCGCGGGCGTCGTGCTCGGGGCCCTGCTCGCCCTGATTCTCGACCGCATCTCGCGCCGTCGGGCCCGGGATGCCGTGGCTGAGCGCCAGACGGCCGCCGACCCCGACGCGGGCTAGCTCTTCTTCGCGCCTCGCGCTGGCGCCTCGCCCGGGCAGCTGCGCCACTCTGCCCCTACAGACTCTGGGGGATACGGACGATATCTTGACATCAAGACATCGTCCGTATCCGCCAGAACGAATCAAGGGATGGCTGGTAGGCGCCGGGTCAGGCCCGCCGGTACTCCGCGCCGTCAGCCGTGCGCACGAGCAATCCCGCGTCGATGAGCTCCCGCCGCAGGCCCACCGGATCGCGGGTGAGTGCCGCCAGCCGGTCGGTCAGGTCGCGCTCGCCGAGCGGGGCATGCCCCGCGACTTGGTCGCGCACCCACGCGAGCAGCTCAGCCCGATCAGCCGGGCGCGACGGCCAATCGGTGATGACCCCGTCGCGCACCCAGCGCTCCAGCCCCTGACGGGTGCTCGGCGGGGTGTCGGCGAGCAGCGCCGCGAAAGCGGTCGGGATGGCCTGGCCCGCGGCATCCACGAGCCCGGCGGCCTGCAGGGCCGCGAGCGACTTGTCTCGCTTCGCCCCGGGAGTGCCCGGAAGGCCGAGGACGACCTCGGCATAGACGCGCCGCCGGTCGGGATGGTCGAGCGCGGCGACGACCCGACGCCACTCGTTGCTCATGCGCGAGCCCTCAGCTCAGCTGGTTCTTCTCGACCCAGGCGAGGTACTCCGGTGTCACGGTGCCCGGCGCCGTCATGCCCGTGATGTAGTCGCCGGTGAAGCAGCTCATCTCGAGGGACTCGACCGACGAGCCCTCGATGATGGCCGCCTGCATGTCGGCGACCTCCTGATAGATCAGATAGTCGGCGCCGAGCTCGGTCGCGATCTCAGGGATCTTGCGGCCGTGGGCCACCAGCTCCTGACGGGACGGCATGTTGATTCCGTAGACGTGGGGGAAGCGCACCGGCGGCGCCGCCGAGGTGAAGGTCACCTTGTTCGCGCCGGCCTCGCGGGCCATCTGCACGATCTCTTTCGAGGTCGTGCCGCGCACGATCGAGTCGTCCACGATGAGGATGTTCTTGCCCTGGAACTCGCTCGACATCGCGTTGAGCTTCTGCTTGACGCTTTTCTTGCGCTCCGCCTGCCCGGGCATGATGAAGGTTCGGCCGACGTAGCGGTTCTTGTAGAAGCCCTCGCGGTACTCCACGCCGAGCTTCTGGGCGACCTGCATGGCCGCCGGGCGCGACGAGTCGGGGATCGGCATGACCACGTCGATGTCGCCACGCGGGGTGTAGCGGGCGATCGTGTCGGCGAGGCGGTCGCCGAGGCGCAGGCGGGCCTCGTAGACGCTGATGCCGTTCATCACCGAGTCGGGACGCGCGAGATAGACGTACTCGAACGAGCACGGGATCAGGCGGGGGTTGGCCGCGCACTGCCGCGACACCATCTCGCCGTCGGGGGTGATGAAGATCGCCTCGCCGGGGGCGACATCCCGCACGAACTCGTAGCCGGCGCTCTCGAGCACGAGGCTCTCGGAGGCGACCACCCATTCGGCGCCGAGGAAGCCGGCATCCCGTCGCCCGAGCACGAGCGGGCGGATGCCGAAGGGGTCGCGGAACGCGAGCAGTCCGTGGCCGGCGATGAGGGCGATCGCGGCGTAGGAGCCCTCGACCCGCTCGTGCAGCCGCGAGATCGCCGCGAACACCTGCTCGGGGTCGAGGGTCGAGCCGCTGATCTGGGCCTGCAGCTCGTTGGCGAGCACGTTGACGAGCAGCTCGGTGTCGCTCGACGTGTTGAGGTGCCGGCGATCGATGTGGAAGAGCTCCTCGGTGAGCTCGCGGGTGTTCGTGAGGTTGCCGTTGTGCACGAGCACGATGCCGTAGGGCGCGTTCACGTAGAACGGCTGCGCCTCCTCCTCGCTCGACGCGCTGCCCTTGGTCGCGTAGCGCACGTGGCCGAGGCCCACGTTGCCCAGCAGTGTGCGCATGTCGCGCGTGCGGTACGCCTCGCGCACCTGCCCCTTGGCCTTGAACTGGTGGATGATGCTGCCCTCGGCCGTCGCGATGCCGGTGGAATCCTGGCCGCGGTGCTGCAGCAGGGCCAGCGCGTCATAGACCTGCTGGTTCACCGGATGAGACGAGACGATGCCGACGATTCCGCACATGGTGGCCGGGTGCTCCCTGAGGTCGAGAGGGGGCGTACCCGGAGCGGGTACGCCCCAGTTTCGCACACTCACCCCGCTACGCTGGTCGAGTGACGTCGGACTCCTCCAGCAGCTATCGGGAGGCCGGGGTCGACACCGCGGCCGGTGACCTCGCGGTCGAACTCATGAAGTCGGCGGTCTCGCGCACCCACGGCCCGAACGTGCTCGGCGGCGTCGGCGGATTCGCCGGACTCTTCGACGTCAGCATGCTCAAGAGCTACGACCGCCCCCTGCTGGCCACCTCGACGGATGGCGTGGGCACCAAGGTCGCGATCGCCCAAGCCCTCGACAAGCACGACACGATCGGCCAGGACCTCGTGGGCATGGTCGTCGACGACATCGTCGTGGTCGGCGCGCGGCCGCTGATCATGACCGACTACATCGCGTGCGGCAAGGTCGTGCCGCAGCGCATCGCCGACATCGTGCGTGGCATCGCGGAGGCCTGCGAGGCCACGGGCACCGCCCTCGTCGGCGGCGAGACCGCCGAGCACCCCGGCCTGCTCGGGCCTGACGACTACGACGTCGCGGGTGCCGCGGTCGGCGTCGTCGAAGCGGATGCCCTCCTCGGCCCCGCGCGCGTCACCGACGGCGACGCCATCATCGCCCTCGC
>CALRZA010000225.1:0-4278 GCA_943372535.1 Auritidibacter sp. Marseille-P8566 | reverse complement strand
TCACCGGCCGCGACTCGGGTCCGGGACGCATGAGCGAACCCGACGACATCGTCACCGCGGCCCTCGCCGCCGTCGCGCCGAGCCGTGATCTCGCGGGGCGCCGCATCCTCATCACCGCGGGCGGCACGCGCGAGCCCCTCGACCCGGTGCGCTTCATCGGCAACCGGTCGAGTGGACGCCAGGGGGTCGCTCTCGCGAGCGCCGCCGCCGCGCGGGGGGCTGCGGTCACCCTGATCGCCGCGAACCTCGAGGTCGCCGAGCCGACGGGGGTCGACGTCATCCGCGTCAGCACGACCCTCGAGCTTGCGGATGCCGTCGCCTCCGCGACAGCGCAGGCCGAGGTCGTCATCATGGCCGCGGCGGTCTCCGACTACCGACCTGAGTCCGTCGCCGACGCAAAGATCACGAAGGAGTCGCAGGGCGACACCCTCGATCTGCGCCTCGTCAAGAACCCCGACATCCTCGCGGGGCTGGCCGAGAAGCGGCAGCCAGGTCAGATCATCGTGGGCTTCGCCGCCGAGACCGAGCCGGATGACACGGCGCTCGTCGAGCGCGGGCGCGCCAAGATTGCTCGCAAGGGCTCCGACTACCTCGTCGTCAACAGGGTGGGCTGGACCGAGGGCTTCGCCACGGAACGTAACTCGGTCGTCGTGCTGTCGGCCGACGGGGCTATCGTGGCCGAGGCGGCGGGCTCGAAGCGCGAGGTCGCCGACCGTATCCTTGACGTCCTGACGTCGTCGTGATGCATCGCCCCGACCCACATCTGCCTGACCCCTCGGAAAGAGTGACCTCGTGACCTCCCCGCTGCGCCTGTTCACCTCGGAGTCGGTGACCGAAGGTCACCCCGACAAGATCTGCGATCAGGTGAGCGACTCGATCCTCGATGCGATGCTCGCTCAGGATCCGCGGGCCCGCGTCGCGGTCGAGACGCTCGTCACCACGGGGCTCGTGCACGTGGCCGGCGAGGTCACGACGACCGGTTACGTCGACATCCCGTCGATCGTGCGTGACCGCATCACCCAGATCGGCTACACCTCGTCCGACGTCTGGTTCGACGGGCGCTCGTGCGGGGTCTCGATCTCGATCGGCGGTCAGTCGCCCGACATCGCCCAGGGCGTCGACACGGCGATCGAGGCGCGCGAGGGATCGAGCGTCGACGCCGACGACCTGCAGGGTGCCGGCGATCAGGGCATCATGTTCGGCTACGCGACCACCGAGACTCCGCAGCTCATGCCGCTGCCGATCTGGCTCGCCCACCGCCTCGCCGAGAAGCTCGCCGAGGTGCGCCACGCCGGCGTCGTCGACTTCCTGCGTCCCGATGGCAAGACCCAGGTGACGATCGGCTACGACGGGGTCGTGCCGCGCACGATCGACACCGTGGTCGTCTCGACCCAGCACTCGCCGTCGGTCTCGAACGAGGAGCTCGCTGCCGAGGTGCAGCGCCTCGTCATCGATCCGGTGCTCGCGGGCACCGACCTCGACGCGCGCGACCTCAAGGTTCTCATCAACCCGACCGGCCGCTTCGAGATCGGCGGGCCGCAGGGCGACGCCGGGCTCACCGGGCGCAAGATCATCGTCGACACCTACGGGGGCGCTGCCCGGCACGGCGGCGGCGCGTTCAGCGGCAAGGACCCGTCGAAGGTCGACCGTTCGGCGGCCTACGCGATGCGCTGGGTGGCCAAGAACGCCGTCGCGGCGGGGCTCGCTGATCGACTGGAGGTGCAGGTCGCGTACGCGATCGGCAAGGCCACCCCGGTCGGGCTCTACGTCGAGACCTTCGGCACCGCCCACGTGCCCGAGGAGCGCATCACCGCGGCGATCCACGACGTGTTCGACCTGCGTCCGGGCGCGATCATCCGCGATCTCGATCTGCTGCGCCCCATCTATGCGGCGACGGCGACGTACGGCCACTTCGGGCGCGAGCGCCCCGAGTTCACCTGGGAGCGCACCGACCGCGTCGACGAGCTGCGCAGCGCCGCTGGTCTCTAGCCGTGACGCCCGGATCCATCGCGCGGGTGCTCGTGGATTCCCCCCTGCCCCAGCTCGATCGTCTCTTCGACTACGTCGTGCCCGAGGCGCTGCGCGAGTCGGCGGTGCCCGGGGTGCGGGTGAAGGTGCCGCTGCGCTCGGCCGGCCGCGTCGCCGACGGCTATCTCGTCGAGTTGGCGCCCCCGGGTGACTACACCGGAGTGCTCAGCGAGCTCGACTCCGTGGTCTCGCCGCTGCGCGTCTTGACCCCGGAGGTCTATCAGCTCGCGCGCCGGGCGGCGGACCGCGCGGCCGGATCGGCGACCGACATCGTGAGGCTCGCCGTGCCGAACCGCCAGGTGCGGGTCGAGAAGGCGTTCCTCGCGGCCACCGACAACGCGCCGTTCAGCGTCGTGACGGCGCCGCCGATCGAGGGCTACGGCGCGGGCGTTGTCGAGTCCGCCCTTGCCGCGAATGAGCGGATCGCACTCGACGCGATTCCGCGGGTACTCGAGGTGGGCGACGGCGTGTGGGTCGGCGGATGGGCCGTCGTGATGGCGGCGGCTGCGGCATCCACGATCGCGGGGGGCCGGTCGGCGATCCTGTGCGTTCCCGACTATCGCGACCAAGAGCAGCTCGAAGCCGCCCTTCGAGCGATCCTTCCCCCCGAGCGCGTCGTGAGGCTCGACGCCCGCCAGTCGAACCCCGACCGCTATCGCGCCTTCCTCGCGACCCTCGGGCATGCCCCGCTCGCGATCGTCGGCAACCGCTCGGTCGTCTACGCCCCGGCCGCCCACCTCGGCCTCATCGCGCTGTGGGACGACGGTGACCCGCTGCACGCCGAGCCGCTGGCGCCCTATGTTCACGCGCGAGACGCCGCCCTGCTGCGCCAGGAGCTGCAGGGGTGCGCACTCGCCTTCGTGGGGCACTCGCGCAGCACCGAGGTCGAGAGACTCGTCGAGGTGGGGTGGGTGCGCAGCATCGCCCCGAATCCCGCGGTGCTGCCCAAGGTCGTGCCGACCGCGCAGCAGGCGGCGAGCGATCGGCTCGCGGCTCAGGCGCGCATCCCGTCGGCGGCGTGGCAGGCGGCGCGCACCGCGCTCGAGAACGGCCCGGTGCTCGTGCAGGTCGCCCGACCGGGCTACGCGCCCCGCCTCGCGTGCGCCGACTGCCAGCAGACGGCGCGGTGCGTGCGTTGCGAGGGGCCGCTCACCCAGCGCACGGCGACGGCCGTGCCCGCGTGCTCGTGGTGCGGAGCCCTCGCGGTCGGCTGGCGCTGCTCGCACTGCGAGGGGGAGCGTCTGCGCCTGGTCGGGCAGGGGGCGACCCGCACTGCCGAAGATCTGGGGCGCGCCTTTCCGGGGGTGCGCGTCATCATCGCCGACGGCGAGCGACCGATCCTCGCGGTCGGGGCCGAGCCGGCCCTCGTCATCGCGACCCGCGGCGCCGAACCCGTCGCGGCGGGCGGGTACCGGGCCGTGCTGCTGCTCGACGGTGAGCGCATGGTCGCGCGTGAGTCTCTGCGCGTCGCCGAGGACTGCCTGCGATGGTGGTCGAACGCGGTCGCCCTCGCGGCTCCGCGCGCCCCGAGCATCCTCGTCGGCATCGGGGGAGCGCTTGCCACTGCTCTCGTGACGTGGCGTCAGGCGGACTTCGCTCGCGCCGAACTCGCCGATCGCCGGCGACTGAGATTCCCGCCTGCGGTGCGCGTGGCGACGATCACTGGCACCGTGGATGCCGTCGCCCGCGCCGTCACGACCGTCGCCGTCGATCCGGCCGACATCCTCGGCCCCGTCGACGCCGGACCGACCACGGTGCGCACGATCGTGCGCTTCGACTACGCCCGCGGCACCGAGGTCGCCGCGGCCCTGCGCGCCGAGGTCATCCGCGCGGCGACGAGCCGCCGCCGACCCGCCGTCGCGAAGGGAGTGCGCTCGGTGCCCCCGCCGCCGCTGCGCGTGCGCTTCGACGACGTGGAGCCGTTCCTGGAGGACTGACCGGCGCTACGTTCCGATGAGATCGAGCCAGACGACCTCGGCGATCTCACGCGCGTTCGACTCGCTCGTGAACACCGCGACCCAGTAGTCGGTCGCACCATCCCCGAGCGCGTGGGTCTCGGTGAAGATGAAGCTGTCGAGAGACGCGAAGGAGTGGTAGGTCACGCCCGGTCCCGCGTCCACCGTGAAGAAGGCCGCGGTCTCGGCGGCCACGGCGGCCCGCACGGCGGCGTCGGCGCGCAGCACCGACACGATCATCCCGGCCTCGGTGTCCGGGATCACCCACGTGCAGTGCCGCCCGGGGGTCGGCATG
>CALRZA010000224.1:0-4285 GCA_943372535.1 Auritidibacter sp. Marseille-P8566 | reverse complement strand
CGACCGCATGATCAGCTACTCCGGCGGGCGGCCGACCCACTGGCGCGAGCCCGCCGCGGCCACGCGCCGCATCGGACTGCGCCTCATCAACGACCACCACATCGTCAGCGGGTGGTACCGCGTCGCGGACGGCGACTGGGTGCGGCACGCGATCCGCTACGAGACCTCGGGCTACCACATCAACACCACCGGTGACCTGCTGAGCCTGCGGCCGGCGATCTACGCCGCCGGGGCGGGGAGCGTCCGCATCCACCGCGTCGCCTATCGACCGCTGTCGGGAGACGACCGATGACGAACCGCCGCATCCCGATCGCGACCCTCAGCCGGGTCATCGTCGACAACGACTACGCCGGTGACCCGGACGGTCTGCTCGCGCTCGCGCATCAGCTGCTCACCGAGTCGACCGACGTCGTCGCGATCACCTCCACCTCGCTGCCGACCCACCACGGCATGCCCGGCGGCGTGCCCGGCACCGCCGCGATCGTCGTGCGTGAGCTGCTCGATCAGCTCGGGCTTACCACCGCACCGCGGGTTCCCGCCGACACGTCGGTGCCCTTCGCCTCGCTCACCGAGCTGCCCGAGGCGGCCCGGGTGATCATCGACGAGGCGCACCGTGCCAGCGACGTTCCGCTCTTCGTGACGTGCGGCGGACCGCTCACGACCGTCGCCGCAGCGCTGCGGGAGGACCCGACGATCGCCGACCGGCTGACGCTGTGCTGGATCGGCGGCGGCCCCGTGCCCGAGGGAGGCTGGGAGTACAACCTCGCCCTCGACGTGCCCGCGGCGCAGTTCGTGTTCAACGAGTCACGGGTGCCGATCCATCTGTTTCCGCAGCCCACCTACCGGCAATGCGCGTTCTCGACCGCCGAGCTGGAGCACGTACTCGGCGGCGGCAGCGCGTTCGGCGCGTGGCTCTACGAGAAGTTCACCCACCCGCCCGAGTCGATCCGCATCGGCGACGCGTGGCCGCAGGGCGACAGCCCCGTGATCCTCACGACGGCGCTCGGCACCGAGTCGTCGCAGCTGCGGCGGATGCCCACGCCGTGGATCACGGACGACCTCGGCTACGGCATCCACCCGTCGCCTCGCGAGCTCGTGCTCTACGAGCGCGTGAACACCAGGCTGCTGTTCGGCGACTTCGCGGCGCGCATCGCGCTGCACGCCGCACGCACGGGCTAACCGACCGCGCGCTTGACCCGCTCGGCGATCGTCTTCTCGACCGCATCCGTCATCTCGACGATCGCGAACGAGGTCGGCCACATCGGGCCGTCATCGAGGAGGGCGATGTCGTTGAAGCCGAAGGTCGCGTAGCGCGCATCGAACTTGTCGGCCGGCTGGAAGAAGCACAGGATCTTGCCGTCCTTGGCGTAGCCCGGCATGCCGTACCAGAGCTTGGGCGTCAGCTCGGGGGCGGTCTCGGTGACGATGGCGTGGATGCGCTCGGCCAGCCCGCGATCCGGCTGCGGGAACTCGGCGATCTTCTCCAGTTGCGCCCTCGTCGACTCCTCGCGATTCTGCTGAGCCTTGAGCTCCTTCGCGCGCTCCTTCATCGCGGCCTTCTCGGCCGCGCTGAATCCCGTGGCATCGCTCATGGCGTTCCTCCTGTCGAGACGACGTCCTTATCGGCGGCCGCGGCCGGGGCGGCGTCGGCCTCCGGTTCGTTGTCGGCGCTCTCAAGGTACTGCGCCGACAGCACGCGATACGACTTCGTGAAGAACGCGAGGATCGCCGCGATGACCATGATGAGTCCGGCGAAAAAGAACACGAGCGCGATGCCGCGGGCCTCGCCGTCGCCGAGGAGCCAGCCGAAGGCATCCTGCCCCGCGGGCGTCTCCATGAACGGGATGATGAGGAACTCCGCGATGGGCGCGATGAGGAATGCCGTCACCGGCGCGGCTGCCGACTCGAACGCCGCCGCGAAACCGAAGACGCGCCCCTGGGTGCGGAACGGCACGACCTTCTGGATGACCGTCTGCTCGGCGGCCTCGATCGCGGGGATCAGGGTCATGTAGAGCAGGATGCCGCCGGCGTAGAGCCACCACCAGTCGCGGATCGTGAAGAACGAGCCGAGCAGTCCCATGACGATGACGAGCGTCAGCATGGTGCGGATCGGGTTGCGGCCGAGCCCGAACTTGGCGATGAGCAGACCGCCGATGATGAAGCCCGTCGACGTGACGCCGAGCACGATGCCCCAGATCTGCACGGGGAAGAGCTCGAGGCCGTAGGGATCCATGAGCGCCATGTAGACGCCGCCGATGAAGTTGTTGAAGGTCGAGAAGATGATGAGGGCGAAGAGTCCGGTCGCCGCGCGGACCGCGGTGATGCTGCCCCGGAGGTCGATGAGCTTCTCGTTCTCCTTCGAGCGCTCGGGGGCATCCTCGGGGATGCGCAGCGTGAAGAGGTGCACGAGGGCCGCCGCCGACAGGCCGATGGCGATCACGAGGGTCCACCCCATGCCGAGGAAGCCGATCGACAGGCCACTGAAGACGCTCGTCACGAGGAAGGCGATGCCGCCGACCATGCCGACCAGTCCGTTCGCGTTGGCGTGCTTCTCCTGCGGCACCAGCAGAGTGACGGTCGTCGAAAGCGCGATGTTGCGCATGTTCTCGACCACGGCCCCGATGAGGATGATGCCGGTGAACAGCCAGAACCAGGGCTGCCTGAGGTCGAGCAGGGTGCTCTCGGGGAAGAGCGAGTACAGGGCCCACGCCACACCGAACGCCACGAGCGTGAATGCGCCCGCGAAGATCATGACCGCGTGCTTGCGGTGCCGGTCGACGATCGTGCCGAACAGCATCGCGAAGATCGCGATGAGCAGCATGTAGGCGCCGCCGATGATGCCGGTGGCGAGCACCGACCGCGTCTCGAGGTAGACCCAGAAGGTCAGGGCGAACCACAGGAAGCTCGTCGTGACGTTGGCGACCGCCGTGTTGACGAGCACCTGCAGGAACGTGCGCATGCCACCGGGCGGCGGGGTGTGCGCCGGAGCGGTCGACTCCTCGGTGGGAGTGTCGGGGATGGCGTCGGGGGTCGGCACGCGCGGTCCTCTCGTGGTGGGGAAGTTCGATCGTATGTGAACGGTGTCCACATGTCGAGCACGATCGCCTTAGTCCCCCGACAGTAGGGCGCACCTCCGACACCCGCTCACTCCTTCGAGTGCGGCTCCCAGAGCGCCCACAGCGCCTCGGCGATGCCGAAGCGGTTGCCGAGGTGGCCGTTGCAGGCGACGGCGATCGTCGTGTCGCGATCCGCTGAGACGGTGAAATCGGAGACGTAGCCGCCCCAGCGTCCGGTGTGATTGAGGTCGCCATCCACTTCGATGTCGATGCCGGCGGCGTAGAGCTCGCCTGCTCCCTCGGGCACGGCCCCGGCCGCGAAGTCTTCGGCGATGATGTCGCCCTCGCGATACTGGTCGCCCCAGCGCGCGAGCTCCGACGGGGTCGTGATGATGCCGGTGTGGCCGTAGGAGGTCCAGCCGCCGACCTGCAGCTGTCCGTTGTCGTCGTAGCTGCGGGCGATGTCATCGCCCTGGATCGTCGGCGCCACGACCATGTCGAGGTCGAGCGGGGTGAAGATGCGGTCGGCGAGGAACTCGGGCAGGGTCAGGCCGGTGACGGCGGCGACGACCTCGGCGAGCAGCACGTAGTGCGAGTTGGAGTAGAGGTAGCCCTCCCCCGGCTCGAGCTCGGTCTCGCGCGCGATCGCCGCGAGGGTCGTGGCCTGGTCGGCGGCTCCCCCGAATCCGATGCCGATGTCGTCGAGCTCCACCCAGAAGTCGGGGATGCGGGCGGTGTGGTGGATGAGCTGGTCGAGTGTCACGGTCGAGGCCCAGTCGGGCATCCCCGGCACGTATTTTTCGATGGGATCGGAGAGGGCGAGCTTGCCTTCGCGCTGCAGCATCAGGATCGCAGTGGCCGTGAACTGCTTCGATATCGACGCGATGTCGAAGCGCGTCTCGGTCGTCACCGGGGTTCCGGTGCTCAGGTCGGCGAGGCCGGCGGCTCCCGCCCACGCGACCTCGCCGAGGATCGCGACCGCGGCGGAGCAGCCGGGCTGCCCCTCGGCCACGAGCTGCGCCATGATCGCGTCACTGCGCTGAGTGAGGTCGTCGAGGCGGCGCTGCTCTGCGGAGACCTGCGGCAGCGGTTCGACGGCGGCACGGGGAGCGGTCGCGCATCCGGCGAGCAGAAGCGCGCAGGCGGCGACGGCAGCGGGGGCCCAGCGTCGCGGCGAGCTCATGGTCTCCACGGTATCGGGCGATCAGCCCCCCGTGGTGGGAAAGGCC
>CALRZA010000223.1:0-4301 GCA_943372535.1 Auritidibacter sp. Marseille-P8566 | reverse complement strand
GCTCGCTCGAGGGCACCTTCCTCGGCGGATGCCTCTTCTCCGGTCGCGCCGCGGGGCGCGCTGCGGCGCAGTAGGCTCGCACCGAGCATCCCTCACCGGAAGGACCCTGATGACCGACTCCACGACTCCGATCGTTCCCGCCGGCTGGTACCCCGACCCCGCTGGCTCCGCGAACCTGCGGTGGTGGAACGGCGTCGCCTGGACTGACCAGTTCCAGCAGCCGTACTCGGCCGACGCCACGGCCGTCGCTCTCAAGGCTCCCGAGGGCACCAAGGTCTACACGCCGTGGATCTGGCTCGTCGTGTTCCTTCCGTATGTCACGCTGCCGTTCCTGTTCACGATCGACTTCAGCTCGATGTTCGACCCCGAGATCTTGCTCGACCAGGTCGCGTCGACGCAGGCACAGCTTGCCCTCATGACGTCGCCGGCGTACCTCCTGCTGACGCTCTTCGGCTGGCTCACCACGGCCGCCACGGTGTTCTTCTCGTGGGTCGACTACAAGGCGCTGCGCGACGCGGGCGTGCCCAAGCCCTTCCACTGGGCCTTCGGCTTCATCTCCCTTGCCGGCTTTCCGGTCTACGCGATCGGGCGCGCGGTCGTGACCAAGCGACGCACCGGGCGCGGCTCCGCCGTGCTGTGGGCCACCATCATCGCCTACGTCGTCATGATCATCGTGATCATCGCGTGGACGGCCGTGCTGGTCACTCAGGTCATGCAGTCCGTCATGGAGATGCCCTTCTCCTAGCGCGCGACGGAGGCAGGGCTGACCCGCTAGCCTTTCGGTGAGAACACCTCACGAGAAGGAGAGCCGCATGACCGACGCCCCGACCGTTCCTGCCGCGTGGTACCCGAATCCCGATGGCACGCCGACCGTGCGCTGGTGGGATGGCACGGCGTGGACCGACAACGTGCAGCCCGCGGTGTCGACACCCTCGCTCACGGCTCCCGAGGGCACCCAGGTCTACACGGTCTGGATCTGGCTGATGCTCGGCCTGTGGACACTCTCCGCGCTGTCGATCTTCCTCGTGAATCCCGCCGACATCGCGTCGCGCATCGACATCTTCGCCCCGAACGCGGCAGCCGAAACTCAGCGCGCGCTGTGGACGTCGCCCGCCTCCGTGATCCAGACGCTCTTCTCGTGGTCGACGCTGGCCGCCGCGATCGCGTTCGCCGTGCTCGACTGGCGCGCGCTAAAGCGCAACGGTGTGCCGCGTCCGTTCCACTGGGCCTTCATCTTCCTCGGCTACGTCTACCCCATCGGCCGAGCGGTCGTGACCCATCGACGCGCGAAGCGGGGCCTGGTCATCCTCTGGCTGACCATCGGGGTCTTCGTCGTGTCGGTGACGTCGTCCCTGGTCTGGAACGCCATTCTCACGACGACGATCCTGGACTCGATCCGGTGATGACCGCCTAGCGCGCGACCGTCCAGGCGCGACGCTTGACGAGAACGTGGCCGCGCTTGGTCGTCAGGCGCGTCCACGGGCCCGACTCGTAGATCGCGACGGGATCGTCGGCACCGAGGAACCCGAGGCTCAAGGCAGCGAACGCGGCGCCCGCGGGCACGAAGTCGAGGCCGTCGATCGGGCGACCCCAGATCTCGGTGCGCACGCGGCGCACGATCTGCTCCCCGGTGTTCTCGGGCAGGGCGGCGGCGATCTCGTCGATCCCCCGGCGCGCGACGGCGTCCAGCACCGCAGAGTCGGTCGTCGGCAGGATGTGCCAGCCCCCACGCGGCGGCGAGATCGCGGCCCAGGTCACGGTGTTGACCTCCATCGGCAGTCGCACGACGATTCCCTCGGAGGGGTCGGCGGCGGCCGCCGACTCGAGGAGCGCCTCCACGCGGGCGAGCAGCGACCGCACGGGCACGACGACGTCGAAGGTGTCCGACTCGGGCTCCAGCCCGGCGAACACCTCCTCACCCGTCTGCTCGCGCGAGGCCAGGGCGAACGTGCGCAGCCCCAGCACGGTCGGGCTGTCGTCGAGGAGCCCGGCCGGATGCAGCACCGAGACGTAGACCGCGAGCACGCCGCTGCCGGCGATGAGCCGCACCGAGCCGTCCTCCACTCGCATGGCGCGACCGAGGAACACGTGCAGGTCGCCGAGGGCGAGGGAGTCCTGAAGGGTGAAGGTGCGCGTCACAGTCTCCTAAACTACAGGGCATGAGCGACCCCCTCAGCGGCTTCCTCGGGGCCCTCGACCTCACCGACACCGGTGCCCGCACCAGCGAGGACATCTTCACCGGTCCCAGTCAGTGGATGCCGCACGGCCGGGTCTTCGGCGGACAGGTGCTCGCGCAGTCCCTCGTCGCCGCGCAGCGCACGATCGCGGCCGACCGGTTCGTGCACTCGATGCACGGGTACTTCCTGCGCCCCGGCAAAGTGGACCAGCCGATCACGTTCTCGGTCGACCGCATCCACGACGGCCGCTCGTTCTCGACCCGGCGCACGCAGGCCTACCAGGAGGGCCTGCCGATCCTCTCGATGATCGCATCGTTCCAGGACGTGGATGAGGGGCTCGAGCACCAAGCGACGATGCCCGACGGCATCCCGGAGCCCGAGAGCCTGCCAAGCGTCGCCGAGCATCTCGGTCTGCTCGACCACGCCGTCGCCAAATTTTGGGCCAACGAGCGCCCGTTCGACATGAGGCACATCCCCTCGCCCGTCTACCTCTCGGTGGAGGGCGAGCGTGTCGCCCATCAGGCGGTCTGGCTCAAGGCGGTCGGGCGCCTCCCCGACGACGAGAACCTGCACCGCGCGGCGCTCGCCTATGCGAGCGACTACTCGATCCTCGAGCCGATCCTGCGGCGGCACGGCATCGCCTGGGCGACCCCGGGACTCAAGGCCGCGAGCCTCGACCACGCGATGTGGTGGCACCGCTTCGGGCGCGTCGACGAGTGGTTCCTCTACGTGCAGGAGTCGCCCAACGCGATCGGCGGACGCGGCCTGAGCCTCGGGCGGTTGTATCGACGCGACGGAGTGCTCATGGCCAGCGTCGCCCAGGAGGGCATGGTTCGCGTCGCGGGCTAGGCGCTCAGCGGTTCGAAGAAGGCGGCGACCCGCACCGGGTCGACAGCGTCGAGCGTCGCGGGGTTCCAGCGTGGCGCGCGGTCCTTGTCGACGAGCTGGGCCCGGATGCCCTCGGCGAAGTCGTGCTCCGCGAGGAACCGCGACGAGACGCGGTACTCCCGCTCGAGCGCCTCGGCGAGGTCGCTCTCCGCTCGGGCCCGGCGCAGGGACGCCAGCGTCACGCTGAGGGCGAGCGGTGACTTGCTCGAGATGAGGTCGGCGACGTCCTCTCGATCAGCCGCCCGCAGCGCGTCGAGGATCTGCGCCACGCTCTCGTGCGCGTAGGCGTCATCCAGCACCGGGCGATCGGCAATGAGCGGCGATGACGGGGGGTCGACGGCGAGCGCCGCGATCGCGGCATCCACCGGCTCGGTGCTGAGTCGCTCCAGCAGCTCGGGCAGGCGGTCCTGGGGCACGAGGGCGTCGGCGAGCCCGAGGACGAGCGCGTCGCCGGCCGTGGCCATGCCGCCCGTGAGGGCGAGGTGAGTGCCGAGCTCACCCGGCGCCCGCGAGAGCAGGTGAGTGCCGCCGACGTCGGGAACGAAGCCGATCGTCACCTCCGGCATGCCGAGGCGCGAGCGCTCGGTGACCACCCGGTGGCTTGCGTGGGCCGCGAGGCCCATGCCGCCGCCGAGCACGATGCCGTCCATGATCGCGACCACGGGAACGGGAAAGCGTGCGATCGCGAGATCCAGCGCGTACTCGTCGCGCCAGAAGGTGCGCCCCGCGGCCGGATCGTCCCGGGCGAGGGCCGCGATCGCGACCACGTCGCCGCCAGCACAGAAGCCGCGCTCCCCCGCCCCGCGCAGCACGACGACCTCGACGGTCGGGTCGGTCCGCCAGGCGTCGAGGGTCGCCGTGATCGCGAGGATCATGCCGTGGTTGAGCGCATTCATCGCCTGCGGCCGGTTGAGGGTGATCACCCCGGCGCGTGACCGACGTTCGACGATGATCTGCGGGTCAGTCGGTGCCTCGGCCACAGCCCCACGCTAACTGATCTGAGGGTTGCCACCGAGCGTCTGCCGACGAAACCGCACCCGATGTGAGGGATCGCACAAAGGTGCCCTGATTCCGCTGGAGGAACAGAGAGAATAGCCCCCATGAAGATCGCCGTACTCATCAAGCAGGTGCCGGATACCTGGGGCGCTCGCACCCTCGACACCGCGACCGGTCGACTCGACCGCGGCGCAAGCGACGCTGTGATCGACGAGATCGGCGAGCGCGCGATCGAGGTCG
>CALRZA010000222.1:0-4315 GCA_943372535.1 Auritidibacter sp. Marseille-P8566 | reverse complement strand
CGGGCCAGTCAGACCTGGGGCAGCAGGGCGAACGTCACGGTGCCGTTCTCACCCACCTCGGCGTCGAGAACCTTGTCGTCGAGCACCGCCGCGACGTTCTGCTCGAGGTAGACGCGCGCGCCATCGGTCTCGACGACCTGGTCACCATCGGCGGGGGTGGGAGTGACGGTCACGGCGAAGTCGCCTGCTCCGTCGGCGCCCGGGTGGATGCGCAGGCCGCCGTCGACGACCGATTCGGTGCGAGCGATGATCGACTTGACCACGGTGCTGGCGTTGTCGGTGAGGGTGAGCATGGGCTTCCTTCCGTCGTGTCCGGCCGGTGGCCGGGCAATGAGTCAGCCACGCTTCCAAACGATCGGGGGACGGTCAACCCCCGAACCGCGGATGCCCAGCCGATTCACACGGAACGTCGCCGAGCCGCCAACTCGGCCGCGATCGCCTCGATGAGCTCGAGCGGCACGGGCGTCGTCCACGGGATCGTCACGCTGTCCGCCCCCGACCGCAGCGGTGCGACGCGCGCCTCGAGGTCATCGCTGAGGGTCGCGACGGGGTACAGCCCGAGGTGCTTCTTCCAGGCCGCGAAGTGCACGGCGTAGCGTCCGTCGAGCAGCACCGCGGGCATCCCGTAACGGATCTTCTCGGCGGCCGGCTCGGCCGCCCCCGACCCCGCGGCGACCCCCCGGTGGATCGCCTCGCGCACCGCCTGCAGCGTCGCGCGACGGTCGTCGGGCAGCGCGGCGAGGTACTCGTCGATGTCGGCAGGAGCGGCCATGCCGCGAGGCTACAGGTTCTTGACCGCCGTGAGCACCTTCGCGAGCGACTCCTTGGCGTCACCGAAGAGCAGCGTGGTCTGCGGTTCGTAGAGCAGCTCGTTCTCGATGCCCGCGAAGCCCGGCCGCATCGATCGCTTGAGGAAGACGACCTGGCGCCCCTCCGAGGCGTTGAGGATGGGCATCCCGTAGATCGGTGACCCGACCGAGGTCTTGGCCGCGGGGTTCACGACGTCGTTGGCGCCGACGACGAGCACGACGTCGGCCGTCTTGAACTGCGGGTTGACCTCGTCCATCTCCTTGAGCACCTCGTAGGGCACGTTCGCCTCGGCCATGAGCACGTTCATGTGCCCGGGCATGCGACCGGCGACGGGGTGGATGCCGAAGATCACCTCGATGCCCTTCTCCTCGAGCACGGTCGCGAGCTCCGCCATCGTGTGCTGGGCCTGCGCGACGGCGAGACCGTAGCCCGGCACGACGATGACCTTCTGCGCGTAGCCGAGCAGGATCGCGACATCCTCGGCGCTCGAGGAGCGCACCGGCCGCTCGGAGACGGCGGTCGAGCCGGCTGTCGAGCCGCCCTTGAAGGCGCCGAAGATGATGCCGCTGACCGAGCGCCCCATCGCCGCCGCCATCGCCCGGGTGAGGATCGTGCCGCTCGCGCCGACGAGGGTTCCCGCGACGAGCAGCAGCACGTTGCCGAGCACGAGGCCGGAGGCTGCGACCGTGAGACCGGTGAAGGCGTTGAGCAGCGAGATGACGATCGGCACGTCCGCCCCGCCGACCGGCAGCACGAGGAGTACACCCGCCACGAGGCCGAGCGCGAGGAGCACGAAGGCGGCGAGGAACGAGTGCGTCACGATCACGAACCCGCTCGCGGCGAGCGAGCCGAGCAGCACGAGCACCATGACGACGGGCTGGCCGGGGAACGTGATCGGCCGGGTCGGCATCAGCTCCTGCAGCTTGGCGAACGTGATGCACGATCCCGAGAAGGAGACGGCACCGACGAGCACGGTGAACGCGACAGCGAGGCTCGTCCACGGCGACTCGGAGTGGGCGAGTTCGAGCAGGGCGACGAGGGCCGCCGCGCCACCGCCGACGCCGTTGAACAGGGCGACGAGCTGGGGCATCTGCGTCATCTTGACGCGACGCGAGACGGGGGCGGCGATGAGCGATCCGACCACGATGACCCCGAGGATCCAGGGCAGGTTGTCGAGCTTCGTCGAGAGGAAGACGGTGACGACGGCGATGAGCGCGCCGAGCGCCCCGATGAGGTTGCCGCGGCGGGCCGAGCGAGGCGTGCCGAGACCCTGCAGGGCGAGGATGAAGCAGACGGCGGCGACCAGGTAGAGGATCGCGGCCCATTCCGGGCTGAGGAGGATCACTGGTCGTCACCCTTCGCGGCGGGCGCCTTGCGGCCGCCGAACATCTCGAGCATGCGGTCGGTCACGACGAAGCCGCCGACCAGGTTGATCGTGGCGAGCAGCACGGCGACGAGGGCGATGACCAGCACGAGCACGCTCTCCGCCTGACCCGCGACGATGATCGCCCCGATCAGGATGATGCCGTGGATGGCGTTGGCCCCCGACATCAGCGGGGTGTGCAGCGTGCTCGAGACCTTCGACACGACCTCGAAGCCGATGACGACCGACAGGACGAAGATCGTGAGCAGGGTGACGGCATCCATCAGGCGCCTTTCTTCGAGCGGGGTGAACGAGGGGTGGATGCCGACGGGGCGGCCTCCAGGGCCGCCGCGGTCGGCTCGTGGCGCACGACCCCGTCGTGGGTGAGACACGTGCCCGCGACGACCTCGTCGTCGAAGTCGGGCACGATCGCGCCCTCGACGGTCATCAGGGCGATGAGGTTGGCGATGTTCTTGGCGTAGAGGCGCGAGGCGTCGGAGGCGAGGCCCGAGGCGGCGTCCTTCATGCCGACGAGGGTGACCGTGCCGCCGGCGACCTCGATCGGCGTGTCGGCGCCAGCGACCGCGCCCTCGACGTTGCCGCCGCTCTCGGCCGCGAGATCGATGAGCACCGAGCCGGGCTTCATGCCGGCGATCATCTCGCGCGTGACGAGCTGCGGCGCGGGCCGACCCGGGATGAGCGCGGTCGTGATCACGACATCCGCGGCGGTGAGGTGCGGGGTGAGCAGCTCGCGCTGGCGGGCCGCGCGGTCGTCGGCGAGCTCCTTGGCGTAGCCGCCGGCGGCATCCGCCGACTCCAGGTCGAGAGTGATGAAGGTGCCGCCCATCGACGCGACCTCGTCGGCGGAGGCGGCGCGCACGTCGTAGGCGCTCACCTTGGCCCCGAGCCGCTTGGCGGTGGCGATCGCCTGGAGTCCGGCGACGCCGGCGCCCAGCACGAGCACCTTGGCCGGGGGCACGGTGCCGGCAGCGGTCATGTAGAGCGGGAAGAAGCGGGGGTAGCGCATCGCCGCCTCGAGCACGCAGCGGTAGCCGGTGACGAGCGACTGCGAGGTGAGGGCATCCATCGACTGGGCGCGCGAGATGCGCGGCACGAGCTCGAGCGCGAAGGCGGTGATCGTGCCCTTCGCGAGCGCTGCCACCGTCGTGAGCTCGGATGCCGGCGACGCCAGCCCCACGGTCACGGCGCCGGCCGGCAGCGTCGCGGCCGCCGTCGCGGTGAGGGGCCTCACGTGCGCGAGCACCTCGACGGAGCGCAGGTCGATCGACTTCTCGATGCTCGCCCCCGCCGCGCGGTAGGCGTCGTCGACGAACCCGGCGCGATCGCCCGCGCCCGCCTCGATCAGCACCTCGAAGCCCGCGGCGACGTAGCCGGCCACGGTCTCGGGGGTCACGGCCACACGTCGTTCGGTGGCGATGGGCTCACGCAGTACAGCGATCCTCATGGAACTCCTTCGGGTTGTCCCTCTCGTGACGGTACTCCACGCGAGGCGGGATCCACGGGGTCGGAGGTCCCGTCGTGTCGAAAGTTCGCCGGATCTTGTCGGAAGCGAAAGTCAGGCGTCTCGGGTCAGGCGTCGTACCGGCGCAGCAGCGCCGCGAGGGCCTGCCCTCCCCCGATGCACATCGTGACGATGCCGTACTCGAGGTCACGCCGCTGCAGCTCCATCGCGACACGCACGGTGAGGATCGAGCCCGTGGCGCCGACCGGGTGCCCGAGGGCGATCGCACCGCCGTAGGGGTTCACGCGCTCGAGATCGAGCTCGGCATCCCGGGCCACCGCCACCGCCTGGGCGGCGAAGGCCTCATTGAGCTCGATGATGCCGATGTCGGCCGGCGAGAGGCCCGTGCGTTCGAACAGCCGCCGCAACGCGAGCGTCGGCGCGTAGCCCATGAGGCCGGGCTCGATGCCGGCGGCCTCGACGTGTTCGATCGTCGCGAGGCCGCTCAGGCCGCGCTCGCGCACGGTCGACTCGCGCATCACGACCACGGCGGCGGCGCCGTCGTTGATGCCCGACGAGTTGCCCGCCGTGACCGACCCGCCCTCGCGGAAGGCGGCGCGCAGGCCCGCGAGAGTCTCGGCCGTCGTTCCCGGACGCGGATGCTCGTCGGTGTCGATCAC
>CALRZA010000221.1:0-4355 GCA_943372535.1 Auritidibacter sp. Marseille-P8566 | reverse complement strand
CACGTGATACCCGGGCAGCTGCGGGTCATCGACGGCGTCGCGGTACTCCCCCGTGACGTGGATGACCTGCCACCCGACCCCGAGGATGCTCGGGATCGAGGCCGCGATCGTGTCGTTGATCCTCTTCGCCCCCGAGGACCCCCCGGTCACGAGCAGCGTGGGTCGATCGGCATCGAGACCGAAGAAGGCGACGGCCTCGGGGCGCGCGGTGAAGCGATCGAGGGTCTCGATCTCGCGGCGCAACGGCATGCCGACCCACGTTGCTCCGCGCAGCTTCGTGCCGGCGAAGGCCACCCCGACGTGCGAGGTGATCGCCGCTCCGAGCCGGTTGGCGATGCCGGGGCGGGCGTTGGCTTCGTGCAGGGCGAGGGGGGTGCCCTCCGCGCGGGCGGCGAGGTAGGCCGGGGCCGCCGCGTAGCCGCCGAAGCCGACCACGACATCCACCGACCGATCGCGGATGATGGCGCGCGTCGCCTCGACCGCGCCCCGCAGCCGCCCCGGGAAGCGCAGGGCGGCCCGCCCCGGGCGGCGCGGGAAGGGAAGCCGCTCGATCGTCAGAAGCTCGTAGCCGCGCTCGGGGACCAGACGGGCCTCGAGCCCTTCGGCGGTGCCCAGCACGAGGATGACCGCCTCGGGCTCGGTCGCGCGCAGTCGATCGGCGACCGCGAGCAGCGGATTGACGTGGCCCGCGGTTCCGCCGCCCGCCAGCAGGTAGGTCGTCATGTGCGCACCGTGCGCCGGGCGGCGGCGGCTCGCGACCGCTGCGCCGGGTCGACGAGCGCCGGCTCGGGGTCCGACCTCTGGGCGCGGGCGAACGACAGCACGACCCCGATCGCGAGGAGGGTCGCGATGAGAGCCGACCCGCCCGCGGAGATCAGCGGAAGGGGCACTCCGAGCACCGGGAGAACTCCGAGCACGACCGCGATGTTGACGAAGGCCTGACCGATGACCCAGACCATGACCCCGCTCGTCGCGATGCGCGAGAAGTCGTCGCGGCTCGCGCGGATGATGCGCACGAACGCGATGGCGAGCACGATGAAGAGCGCCAGCACGACGAGCGCGCCGATGAGGCCGAGCTCCTCGCCGATGATCGCGAAGATGTAGTCGCTCGACGCCTCGGGCAGCCAGTTCCACTTGGCGACGGAGTTGCCGAGGCCCTTGCCGAAGAGCCCGCCGGCGGCGAGGGCCCAGTTGGCGTGCTCGGGCTGCCAGCAGTAGCCGGAGTAGTCCGCGGGAGTGCAGCCGTTGATCCAGGCCTGGATGCGGGAGGAGCGCGACGAGCTCGTCATGGCGAACAGCACGGCCGCCATCGAGATGCCGGCGATCGCCGTGGCGATGAACCGCAGCCGCACCCCCGCGAAGAACAGACAGCCCAGCACGATCATGATCATGATCGCCGCGGTGCCGAGGTCGTTGCCGATGAGAACGAACGCGATCGCGACGCCCGCGACGGGGGCGATGGGCAGCGCGACGTGCTTCCAGTCGCCGAGCAGCTCCTGCTTGGTCGAGAGCACCCAAGCCACCCACACGACGAGGGCGACCTTGACGAACTCCGAGGGCTGGGCGTTGAACCCGGCGATCGTGATCCAGTTCTGGTTGCCGCCGTAGGCGTAGCCGATGCCCGGGATGAAGACGAGCAGCTGCAGGGCCCCGCCCACGAGAAGCGCGGGCCAGGCCCAGCGCTTCCAGAACGCCGGGGGCATGCGCGAGGCGAGCAGCATGAGCGGGATGCCGACGACGGCGAACAGCCCCTGCCGGGCGAAGCGCCCGAAGAAGCCCTCGTCGTCGACATAGGACTCGATAGATGACGACGAGAGCACCATGACGAGACCGAACGCCACGAGGAAGAGGGTGGTGCCGAGCAGCAGCACGTAGTTGCGGTTCTCCGCGGAGAAGATGCGCCGCACGGGAACGATGGCCACCGCCGGTCGGCCCGGTCGCTTCGTGCCCGCGGCGGCGGCGCCGGCGGAGTCAGTCCGTCGGTTCGGGCGAGGGGTGGCGGGCGGTCTCGACGTCATCCGCTCCCCCTCCCAGTTTCTCGATCACCGCGGCTGCGAACCGGCGACCCCGGTCGGCGTAGTCGGTGAACTGATCCATCGATGCGGCCGCCGGTGCGAGGAGAACGGTGTCTCCTGCCTCGGCTGCGGACACGGCGAAGTGCACCGCCTCCGGCATCACGGATTCAGTTTCCGCCGCGACGACCTCGAACACGGGCACGTGGGGGGCGTGTCGCGCGAATGCCGCGACGACCGCGGCACGGTCGACCCCGATGACGACGGCCGCGCGAAGACGCGCCGCGTGCGCCAGCACGAGGGGCGCGAGGTCGACGCCCTTGAGCAATCCGCCGACGATCCAGACGACCCGATCGAACGATCGCAGGGCCGCATCGGCCGCATGGGGGTTGGTCGCCTTCGAGTCATCGACCCAGAGGATCTCGCGCTCGCGCACGATCGCCTCGAGGCGGTGGTGGTCGACCCGGAAGGTCGCGAGTGCGGATCGCACCTCCTCGGCGGTGAGACCGGCGGCGCGCACGAGAGCGGCGGCCGCGAGCACATTGGCGACGAGGTGCGGGGCCGCGAGTCCGACCTCGGCGAGCTCGCCGTGAGTCGTGAGCTCGACGGCCTCGCGATGCCGGTTCTCGTGGAACGCGCGATCGACGAGGATGTCCTCGACCATCCCCAGGTCGCTCGGCCCCGGGGAGCCGAGACCGAAGCCGATCGCGCGGCAGCCCTCCTGCACCTCGGCGTCTTCGACCATGAGCTTCGTGGCGTCGTCGGCGAGGTTGTAGATGCAGGCGACTCGGGTGTTCGCGTAGACCGTCGCCTTCGCTGCGGCGTAGGCCTCACGGGAGCCGTGCCAGTCGAGGTGATCGTCGGCGAGGTTGAGGCACGCGCTCGCGAGAGGGGCCAGCGAGCCGGGGCCCGAGCGGGCGATCCAGTGCAGCTGGAAGCTCGACAGCTCGACGACGAGCACGTCGAAGCCGGTGGGGTCGCGCACGGCATCCAGCACCGGGATGCCGATGTTGCCGACGGCGGCCGCCCGACGACCGGACTCCCGCAGCAGATGCGCGGCCAGCTGCACCGTCGTCGTCTTGCCGTTCGTGCCGGTGACCGAGATCCACTCCGCGGGGGTGCCGATCTTGTCGCGCACCCGCCAGGCGAGCTCGATGTCGCCCCAGACGGGAACCGCCTGGCGCGAGGCCCACGCGAGGATCGGGTGCTCGGTGCGATACCCCGGCGACACGATCACGAGCTCGGGGGCGAAGGCGACGAGCTCGTCGGGAACCGGGGCGTCATCCGGGTGGGTCAGGAAGCGGGCCCCGAGCACGTCGAGGATGCGCGTGCGCTCCTCGGTCGCCGTGGCGGCCACGACGAACACGTCGGCGCCCAGCTCGACCAGGGTGTCGGCGACCGAGAATCCGGTGACGCCGAGTCCGAGCACGGCGACCCGGAGCGAGCTCCAGTCGGCGTACCAACTCGTGAGGCCGTCGAGATCGCGCACGACTACTGGTTGACCCATTCGAGGTAGAACAGCCCCACACCGACCGCGACGAAGAGGGCGGAGATGAGCCAGAACCGAACGACGACCGTGATCTCGGCCCAGCCCTTGAGCTCGAAGTGGTGGTGCAGCGGACTCATCAGGAAGATGCGTCGACCCTGCCCGTAGCGCCATTTGGTGACCTTGAACCACGTGCGCTGGAGGATGACCGAGCCCGTGACGATGAGGAAGAGGCCGCCGATCAGCACGAGGAGAAGTTCCGTGCGGCTGAGGATCGCCAGCGCCGCCAGCGCGCCGCCGAGGCCGAGCGACCCGGTGTCGCCCATGAAGATCTGCGCGGGAGACGTGTTCCACCACAGGAAGCCGATCAGGCCGCCGGCGATCGCGGCGGCGATGACCGCGAGGTCGAGAGGATCGCGCACGTCGTAGCACTTGTAGAGCACGTCGGGGTCGATCGCGATGTTGGCGCACGACTGGTTGAACTGCCAGAAGCCGATGAAGATGTACGACGAGATCGCGAAGATCGCGGCGCCCGAGGCCAGGCCGTCGAGGCCGTCGGCGACGTTGACGCCGTTGGAGGCGCTCACGATGATCAGCGTCGACCAGATCGCGAAGAGGATCACTCCGACGACCGGGCCGAAGACAGCAAGATCGAGCCAGTGGATGTCGCGGACCGCCGAGATCATCGTCGAGGCCGGGGTCAGCCCGTTCTCATCGGGGAAGTTCAGCGCGAGCACTGCGAAACCGCCCGCGACGATGACCTGGCCCAGAACCTTCGACCAGCCGCCGAGCCCGAGGCTGCGCTGCTTGCGGGTCTTCATGAAGTCGTCGATGAACCCGATGAGGCCGAGGCCGAC
>CALRZA010000220.1:0-4403 GCA_943372535.1 Auritidibacter sp. Marseille-P8566 | reverse complement strand
TGCGCTCGCACGCGGCGAGGAGGGACTCGAGGAGGTCGGTCACCGCTGCACCCGCTCGGGAGGTCTCGACGAGCTCGACCCGCCTGAAACCACCAGCGACGCGTAGCTCGGGATCAGCACCCCGCGCGCGGCCCGCCGCGACACGATGCGCAGCGGCGCCTCGACGGCGAGCAGCGCCCCGAGGGTCGCGCGGGTCTGCGCCATGGCGAGCGGGGCGCCGAGGCAGAAGTGGGTGCCGGCCCCGAACCACAACTGCTTGAGAGACGCCGCCGGGTTGCCGACCGGGTCGAATCCACCGAGCGATCCGTTGGCCAGGAACGTCGCGAGGATCACCCGGTCGCCGGGGCGCACCGGCACGCCGCCGATCTCCGTCGCCGCGATGACGCTGCGCAGCATGACCGGCGAGGGCGTGGTGACCCGCAGCCCCTCGGCGAGCGCGGGTTCGATGAGCTCGGCGTCGGACGCGAGCCGGGGCATCCACCCCGAATCGATCAGCAGCGCGATGAGGCGCGGGATGTACGAGACGAGAGTCTCGGTGCCCGTGAGCACGAACGCGCCGACCGCGCCCATCGCCTCCTCCTCGCTGAGCCCCAGCGCGCGCATGCGGCCCGGCACGGTCGAGTCGTCGCCCGCGTATGCGACTCTGGCGTGCGCGGTGAGCTCGGCGAGGATGCCGCGGGCCGCCGTCACCTGCGCGTCACTGAGCCGCGGACGCGAGAGCCGCACGAACCGGGTGATCGACGACACCCGCTGGAACAGCTCGTCATCGATCTGCGCCTCGTGGATGCCGACGAGCTGGCTGATCATGATGCTCGCGTTGCGCTTCGCCTCGGCCACGAGATCGACCGGCTCGCCCGCGGCGAGCCGTGCCGTGAGGGCCGCGGTCGGCAGCGACGCTGCCACCAGCGGGTCGACATACGAGGGCGCGAACAACGGGCCGAGCGTGCGGCGCAGGGCGAGGTGATCGGCGCCCTCCATGTTGAGCAGCACGGCGGGGCCGAGCACGGGCGTCCACAGATCGCTCGGGGCTCCGGGGCCGGTCTTCGATAAGTGGGCGGTGTCCATGAGAGTCGCCCGAAGCAGCGCGGGGTCGCGGACGAGCACGCCGAGGCGCGGGATGCGCGAGACGGGTGCGCGCGACATCCGCAGGGCCGGCCAGGCCACCGGATGCGCGGCCCGCATGACGCGGTCCTCCCAGCGCTGGGCGAGGTCGCCGGTCAACGAATGTCCACGTGCTCGGGCCGGTACGCGTGATCCTTGTACCAGAGCAGGGTGTTCTTGAGGCCCCACGCGTTCACCCGCCGAGACGACCCGAAGACGACGACATCGCGTCGGCGGGCGTACCGGTCGGTCAGGCGGCGCACGGCGTTGACGAGGGCTCGATCCTCGTGGAGGTCTTCGATTGCGGTGCGAGGGAAGCCGCCCGCCGCCACGTAGACCTCGGCCGTGATGCCCACGTTGCAGCCCGCCGCCATCATGTACGGCCCGAGGTACTCGGGGCTGCGGTTGCCGGGGCGGATGCGCCCGAACGCCTCGGCGAGCTCGACCGCCCCGCGCAGCAGGATGCGTCGCCCGAGCGAGAGCCCCTCGTCGTGGCGCGGCACGAGCTCGCCGCCGACGAGCCGGAGACCGTCGGTCGTGAGCGAGCGGCGCACCGCCGCGGTCCAGTCGTGGCGCGGCAGGCAGTCGGCGTCGGTGCGGGCGAGCAGGGTCGCGCCCGCGGCGATGGCGGCGCGCATCCCGGTGTCGGCGGCAGCCCCGGTGCCCTTCTGGGTCTCGGTCACCACGTGCCACCGCGGCTGCGCGTAGCTCGCGATGATCGCCGCCGAGTCGTCGGTGGAGTTGTTGTCGACGAAGTACACGTCGAAGTCGCTGTCGTCCTGGGCGAGCAGCGCCTCGAGGGTGGGGCGGATGCCCGCCCCCTCGTTGTAGACGGGCACGATGACCGCCAGGCTCACAACCGCACCACCATGAGCCCGAGCGAGATGCCGCCCGCGAGCCCGATGAGCAGCACGAGACTGCCCGGGCCGACCATGCCGCTCGCCTGCGCCTCGGCCAGCTGCAGCGGCAGTGTCACCGACGCGAGGTTGCCGTGGTCGGCGATCGTGATCACGCTCTTGCCCTGCTCCACCCCGAGCCGCTCGAAGATCGGCGGCAGGTACGGCAGCGCGACCTGGTGGATCGCGACGAGATCGAAGTCGTCCCACGTGAGCCCGTTGCGCTCGAGCAGGTCGAGCACGGGCTCGGGGCCGAGCTCGAGGAACGCCTGCTGCAGGCCCTGCCCGTCCATGTCGAAGTAGGCGTGATCCATGCTGCGGGGGTTCATCGATCCCCCGGTCGGCAGGGTGCCGATGCTCCAGTGGGTCGAGACCGCGACGAAGCTCGAATCGAGGATGCCCGTGGCCGCGTCGTCCGTCGCTTCGAGGATCACCGCCGCCCCGCCATCGCTCATCGTGTACCCCGGGAACGAGCGGATGAACTGCTCGTGATCGCGCAGCTGCCATCGCACCGCGTGGCTCGGCTGCTCGCCGCTCGCGATGAGCACGCGACGGTACTGCCCGCTCGCGATGAGCGCTTCGCCCACCTGCATCGCGTTGATGACGGAATTGCACGCGTTCTTGATGTCCATGACCGGCGCGTCGATACCGAGCTTCGCGGCGACGATGTGGCTCGTCGCCGGCTCGATGAGGTCCTGGCTCGCGCTCGCGAACAGCACGAGGTCGATGTCCCCCGGCGACTGCGCCAGCGCGATGCGGGATGCCGCGACCGCGAGGTCGGACGTCTGCCAGCCCTCGGGTCGCACGTGCACCGACTCGACTCCGGTCATCCGCCGGATCAGGCCCGTCGCGAGCTTCAGCTTCGGGTTCGCGGCCCGTAGGTCGAACTCGGTCTGCGCCGTCGTGCGAACCGTCTCGGGCAAGTGGATGCCGAGACCGGCGATGCGCGCCGACGCGCGGCGTTCGGGAAAGGGCGCGAGCACGGCTGCGAGCCTACTGGCCCAGAAGCTCGTCGAGTTCGAGCTGGCGGAACTCGACCTCCTCCAGCTGCTTCTCCAACCCGCTCAGTTGGGTCGCGAGGGCACCGAGGCCGGTGTAGTCGCTCGGGTCGTGGGCTGCCATGGTCGTGTGCAGCTCGGCGATCTGGCCGTTCAGCTTGTCGATCTTGCGGCCCGCGGCGGCGTGCTCCTTCTGGGCGTTGCGCAGTTCGGCGCCGGACAGGCGGGTCGAGCTCGTCGAGACCTGGCCCGAGGAGGCGGGAGACTTCGACGAGCTCGATCCGCCGCCCTTCATCTGCGCGGCGCGCAGCTCGAGGTACTGGTCCACCCCGCGCGGCAGGTGCCGCAGCCCGCCGTCGATCACCGCGTACTGCTGATCGGTGACGCGCTCGACGAGGTACCGGTCGTGGCTCACCACGAGCAGCGTGCCAGGGAACGAGTCAAGCAGGTCCTCGATGGCGGCGAGCATGTCGGTGTCGAGGTCGTTGGTGGGCTCGTCGAGGATGAGCACATTCGGCTCGCTCAGCAAGATGAGCAGCAGTTGCAGACGCCGCTTCTGACCGCCCGAGAGGTCCTTGACCGGGGTGCTCAGCTGGGCGCTCTGAAACCCCACGCGCTCGAGCAGCTGCCCCGGGGTCATCTCCTTGCCACCGGCGATGTACGTGCTCTTCTGGCGTCCGAGCACCTCGCTCACCCGGTCGTTCCAGACATCCTTGAGCTCGGCGAGCTGCTGGGTGAGGGTCGCGACCTTGATCGTCTTTCCGCGCTTGACCCGACCGCTCGTCGGCTGCAGGCTTCCGGCGACGAGCGAGAGCAGCGTCGACTTGCCGGCGCCGTTGACGCCCAGGATGCCGGTGCGCTCGCCTGGCGCGATGCGCCACGTCACATCCGTGAGCACGACCTTCTCGTCGTACGACACCCCCACGTGCTCGAGGTCGACGACATCCTTGCCGAGCCGCTGCATCGCCATCTGCGACAGGGCGACGCTGTCGCGCACCGGCGGCTCGTTGGCGATGAGCTCGTTGGCCGCGTCGATGCGGAACTTCGGCTTGGCGGTGCGCGCGGGGGCTCCCCGGCGCAGCCACGCGAGCTCCTTCTTCATGAGGTTCTGGCGCTTGGACTCCATCGTCGCGGCCATCTTGTCGCGCTCGACGCGCTGCAGGATGTACGCGGCATAGCCGCCCTCGAACGGCTCGATGAGCCGATCGTGCACCTCCCAGGTCGCGGTGCAGATCTCGTCGAGGAACCACCGGTCGTGAGTCACGACCACGAGCCCGCCGGCGTTCGACGACCAGCGGCGCTTGAGGTGAGCGGCGAGCCACGCGATGCCCTCGACGTCGAGGTGGTTGGTGGGCTCGTCGAGGAAGATGATGTCGTGGTCGCCGATGAGCAGGGCGGCGAGCGCGAC
>CALRZA010000219.1:0-4407 GCA_943372535.1 Auritidibacter sp. Marseille-P8566 | reverse complement strand
TCATCGACCGCCCGCAGGATCCCGACGCCGTCGCCATCGTGAGCCGCCTGCTCGAGGCGGAGACCGCAGAGGCCCGGTTCGCGACGATCACGGCCGACCCGCTGCGCCTCACCTCCGACCGTCGGCTGCAGCTGCTCGCTCTCCTCTCGCAGGAGCGCCTGATCCCGGATGCCGCCTGGGTGACGGCGACCGAGAGCTTCCTCGAGGAGTCGGCCGACATCCGCAACTCGGTGCAGGTCGTCGAGGCGAGCGGCTTCAACCTGCTCGCCGACAACGCCGCCCTGCCGATCGCGGTGAGCAACGAGCTCAACCAGGCGGTCACGGTCTACATCACCGTGCGACCGGACACCGGGCTTCTGGCGGTGGGCGACTCCCGGGTCGAGCTGACCATCGAGCCGAACGCCCAGGGGCGCGGCGAGATCCCGGTGCAGGCGATCTCGAACGGCACGGTCACCGTCGACATCTCGCTCACCGGCGCGACGGGCGTCGCCGTCGGGCGCACGACCACCGCCGACATCAACGTGCAGGCCGGCTGGGAGACGCCGATCGTCGTCGTTCTCGCGGGCATCGTCGTGCTCGTCTTCGGGGTGGGAATCGTGCGCAACATCCTGCGTCGCCGCCGCCCGGATGCGGAGACCACGGGTGACTGACCGCCCCAGCGACGAGGTGGATGGCGCGTCCGCGGTCGGGGGCGAGAGCTCGATCGGGCGCGCGAGTGCCGCCCTCGCGTCGGGCACGATCGTCTCGCGCATCCTCGGATTCGTGAACGCCGCGGTGCTCGCGGCCGCGATCGGCGTGATCGGCGAGGCGGCCGACGCCTTCACCCTTGCGACGCAGATCCCCAACAGCATCTACGCGCTCATCGCGGGCGGACTGCTGAGCGCCGTGCTCGTTCCCCAGATCGTGCGGGCGGGCATCCACGATGACGGCGGCGCCGCCTTCATCAACAAGATCGTGACTCTGGGAACGGTCGTCTTCGTCATCGTCGCCGCCGCCGCCACCCTCGCCGCGCCGTGGCTCGTGCGACTGTATGCGCAATCCGGCGAGCGCGGATTCGACGCGGATGCCCTGGCCCTCGCCACGGCCTTCGCCTACTGGTGCCTGCCGCAGATCCTGTTCTATGCGCTCTACAGCCTCATCGGTCAGGTGCTCAACGCCCGCCGGGTGTTCGGTCCGTTCACGTGGGCGCCCGCGCTCAACAACGTGATCGCCATCATCGGTCTGGTCGTCTTCCTCGTCGTGTTCGGCGGCGACCCGTTGCACCGGGATGCGGCGAGCTGGACCCCGGGCATGATCGCCCTCCTCGGCGGCACGGCCACCCTCGGGATCGCCTCGCAGGCGCTCATCCTGCTGCTGTTCTGGCGTCGGGCCGGCCTGCGCTACCGTCCGGACTTCCGCTGGCGCGGGGTCGGGCTCGCGCGCACCGGACAGGCCGCGGCGTGGGTCTTCGGCATGATCCTGCTGACGCAGATCGCGGCGATCGTCGAGACGCGGGTCGCGACCGGCGCCTCGGGAGAGGCGTCGCTGGGCGCCCTCAAGTACGCCTGGCTGATCTTCATGCTGCCGCACTCGATCGTCACCGTCTCGATCGCGACGGCCTACTTCACCCGCATGAGCGAGCACGCGCGCGGCGGTGACCTCGTCTCGATCCGCGACGACATCTCGGCCTCGCTGCGCACCATCCTCTCGATCATGGTGTTCTCGTCCCTCGGGCTCATCGTTCTCGCGTATCCCTTCAGCGCCGTCTTCGTGACCGGGTTCGACGAGGTCGTCGCCCTCGGCAACGTGCTGATCGCCTACCTCGCGGGCCTGATCCCCTTCACGGTGCTCTTCGTGCTGCAGCGGGTGTTCTACTCGCTCGACGACACGCGCTCGGCGTTCTTCCTGCAGCTCTTCCAATCGAGCGTGTTCGTCATCGGCGTGCTGCTCGTCGCCGGCCTGCCGACGCAGTGGGTGGCCGTGGCGATCGCCGCGGTGATGAGTGCTTCGGGGTTGCTCGCCACGATCGTCGCCGCGGTCGTGCTCAGCCGACGCCTGGACGGCCTCGACAGCCGACGGGTGCTCGGGCGACTCGCGTGGTTCCTCGGCGCTGCGCTGGTCGCCGCCGCCGTCGGCGCTGCCGTCATGTGGATGCTGGGCGGATTCGCCCCCGGAGGGTTCGCGATCAGCGGGCGGGTGCCGGCGATCATCACCCTCGCCGGTGTCGGCGCGCTGATGGCCCTCGTCTACGCGGGCATCCTCGCGTTGACGCGTAACCCGGAGTTCCTCGCGCTCGCACGCCCCGTTCTGCGCCGCGTCATCCGGCGCGGCTAAGCTCGCCCGCGTTCCAGCCAGCCGATCGACCGAGGCCTCCGAACCACTCGGAGCCCGGCCGCAGCCTCCTCGGGGTCGCGGAATAGCGGCCACCTAGGATGTGTTGTAGTCGGCACAGTCATTCGCGACAGGAGTAGGCCAGTGCGCCACGTCATCATCATCGGATCAGGTCCCGCCGGCTACACCGCGGCGATCTACGCGGCACGGGCGGCTCTCAACCCGCTGCTCATCGCCAGTTCCGTCGAGGCGGGCGGCGAACTCATGAAGACCACCGAGGTCGAGAACTACCCCGGCTTCCCCGAGGGCGTCATGGGGCCCGACCTCATGATGGCCATGCAGGCCCAGGCCGAGAAGTTCGGCACCGAGATCGTGCTCGACGACGTAACCAAGCTCGAGCTCGACGGTGACATCAAGCGCGTGACCCTCGGCAACGGCGAGACCCACGAAGCCCTCAGCGTGATCTTCGCGACCGGCTCCGCCTACCGCAAGCTCGGCATCGACGACGAGAACCGCCTCAGCGGCTACGGCGTCTCGTGGTGCGCCACGTGTGACGGATTCTTCTTCCGCCAGAAGACGATCGCCGTCGTCGGCGGCGGCGACTCGGCGATGGAGGAGGCGACCTTCCTCACGAAGTTCGCCGACAAGGTCTACCTGATCCACCGCAAGGATTCGCTGCGCGCCTCGAAGGCGATGCAGGAGCGTGCGTTCGCCGACCCCAAGATCGAGTTTCTCTGGAACAAGGAGGTCGCCCACATCTACGGTGACGACCTCGTGACCGGAGTCGGCCTCATCGACACCGTCGACGGCTCGGAGACCACGCTCGACCTCTCCGGTCTCTTCATCGCGATCGGCGCCGACCCGCGCACCCACCTCGTGCACGGCCAGCTCGACCTCACCGAGCACGGCACGATCGCCGTGGACGGTCGCACCTCGCGCACCAACAGCCCCGGGGTCTTCGCGGCCGGCGATGTCATCGACCCGACCTACCGCCAGGCCGTCACAGCCGCCGGCTCGGGAACGGTCGCCGCTCTCGACGCCGAGCACTACCTCGCCGCACTACCGCAGGAGCTGCGGGCTCGGGTCACCGAGCCGGCCGTCGCCTCCGTCTGATCCCGCCCCAACCAGTAAGGAACGAAACCATGTCCTCAGCCAAGGATGTCACCGACGCCACGTTCGCCGACGAGGTTCTCAACTCGCCCGACACGATCATGGTCGACTTCTGGGCGGAGTGGTGCGGCCCTTGTCGCGCGGTCTCCCCGATCCTCGACGCGATCGCCGCCGAGCACTCCGACAAGATCAAGATCGTCAAGCTCAACGTCGACGACAACCCGCAGATGGCGATGAAGTACCAGATCACCTCGATCCCGGCGATGAAGGTGTTCCGCGGCGGCGAGGTCGTCAAGACCGTCATCGGCGCCAAGCCGAAGCCCGCCATCGAGGCCGACCTCGCGGAGTTCCTGCGCTAGCTGGCGCGCCGCCGCCTGGTGCTGGTTAGCGCGCCGCCGCCCCTGCGGCGCGCGTGCGGGTGAAGCGACGCGCAGGTCGCCGCTTCACCCGAGTACGTCGTGTCAACCGTCCCCTCACTAGGCTCGGGGCATGACGCGCTCGGTGCCCTGGATTCTTGTCGGCCTGCAGTTCGTTCTGCTCGCCGCCCTCGTGATCGTGCCCCGCGGTGCCCTCTGGACCGTGGGTACGGTCGCGCTCGTCATCGCGGGCGCGCTCATCGCGGCAGGGCTTCTTCTCGCCGTCCTCGGCGTTCGCGGACTCGGCACGGCCCTCACCGCGAGCCCGGTGCCCAAAGGGGGCAGCTCGTTGGTGACCTCCGGGGTCTACTCGCGAGTTCGGCATCCGATCTACACCGGACTGCTCACGGGCGGCCTCGGCCTCGTCGCGATCGGCGCCTCGGTCTGGCACCTCGTCCTCTGGGTCGCGCTGCTCGTGCTGCTGTCGGCGAAGGCCCGCTGGGAGGAGCGGATGCTCGCCGCGACGCACCCCGACTACGCGGCCTATGCGGGCCGAACGGGACGGTTCCTGCCCGGCGTCGGTCGCCGCCGCTGACCGGTCCAATCCCGCGTTCTGGCCCGACCCCCGCAC
>CALRZA010000218.1:0-4408 GCA_943372535.1 Auritidibacter sp. Marseille-P8566 | reverse complement strand
CCGCGGTGTGACCGGGGTCGGCCCCAAGAGCGCGCTCGGCGTGCTCGCGACGCTGTCTCCCGACCAGATCGCCCAGGCCGTCGCCACCGAAGACGACGCGGCCTTCCGCAAGGTCAGCGGCATCGGGCCCAAGACCGCCAAGCTCATCGTCGTCTCCCTCGCCGGCAAGATGATCGCGCCGACGGGAGCGCGCATGGCCGGAGCTCCCGTGCGCTCGAGTGTGGTGGAGGACGTGACCGTCGCGCTCGTCGGCCTCGGGTGGCCTGAGCGCGTGGCACAGCAGGCGGTCGAGGATGCCCGCGCCGCGGCATCCGCCACCGATGCGGACTCTGTTCCGTCGCTGCTGCGCCTCGCACTGGCGAGCCTCGGCCCGGCCGGCGGGAGTCAACGGTGACCGGGCCCGAGATGACCGGGCCCGAATCGATCGTGCGCCTCACCCCGGAGTCGGAGGCGGAGCTCGCGTTCGAGGGCGCGCTGCGCCCCACCTCGCTGGGGGAGTTCATCGGCCAGACCAAGGTGCGCGGGCAGCTGCAGCTGCTGCTCACCGCAGCGGCGATGCAGAATCGCACGCCCGATCACATCCTGCTGGCGGGCCCTCCCGGCCTCGGCAAGACGACGCTCGCGATGATCGTCGCCCACGAGAGCAATCGCCCGCTGCGCATGTCGAGCGGCCCGGCGATCCAGCACGCGGGCGACCTCGCGGCGATCCTCTCCTCGCTCGTGCCCGGTGAGGTGCTGTTCATCGACGAGATCCATCGCATGGCGCGCTCGGCCGAGGAGATGCTCTACCTCGCCATGGAGGACTTCCGCATCGACATCATGGTCGGCAAGGGCGCCGGGGCGACCTCGATCCCGCTCGACCTCGCGCCGTTCACCCTCGTCGGTGCGACGACCCGCTCGGGCCTGCTGCCGAACCCGCTGCGCGACCGCTTCGGATTCACCGCGCACCTCGAGTTCTATGCCGAATCCGAGCTGGAGCAGGTGCTCCACCGCGCCGCCCGCCTGCTCGAGCTCGACATCGACCAGCGCGCCCTCGCCGAGATCGCGGGCCGGTGCCGGGGCACCCCGCGCATCGCCAACCGCCTGCTGCGGCGGGTGCGCGACTACGCCCTCGTGCACGGGTCGGGCGCAGGACTCGACGCCGTGCACGCCGCTCTCGAGCTTTATGACGTGGATGCCCTCGGTCTCGACCGCCTCGACCGTGCGGTCATGCAGACGGTGCTCACCCGCTTCGACGGCGGACCGGTCGGGCTCAACACCCTCGCCGTCTCCGTCGGCGAGGAGTCGGAGACGATCGAGTCGGTGGTCGAGCCGTTCCTCGTGCGCATCGGGCTGCTGACCCGCACGCCGCGTGGCCGCGTCGCGACCCGCACGGCCTGGAAGCACTTCGGCCTCACGCCCGAACGGGCCCCGTCGGGCAGCGTGGGCCTCTTCGACGATGAACTATGATTCTGGGGTGGCCATTCAGGGTTCATCCCTAAACTGACCGGCCGACAGACTCCCCATCTCTGAGAGGCATCACCATGGTCTTTGACCCGTTGACAATCGGCATGCTCGCCATCGCGGCCGTCCTGATCTTCTTCATGTTCCGCAACAGCCGCAAGCGCAAGCAGCAGATGGAGGAGATGAAGTCGCAGATGGTGCCCGGCGTCGAGGTCATGACGAACTTCGGCCTCTTCGGCATCCTCAAGTCGGTCGACGAGGTCAGCAACGTCGCTGAGCTCGAGACGAGCCCCGGCGTCGTCGTGAAGGTGCACCGCCAGACTCTCGCCAAGGTCGTCACGGCGGCGGACGTCGACCCGAACTCCCCGCGCTCCGTCGAGGAGGCCATGGCGATCGCCAACCGCGAGGCCGCCGAGCGTGAGGCCGCCGAGAAGGCCGCCGCCGACGCCCCCGCCTACGGTGAGCGCGTCGACCCCGAGGCCAAGCCCAAGGGCCGTGCGCCCAAGAAGGCCGCCGAGTAACCACTAACCTAAGGTGGCCCCGCGGCGAGACCGTGGCGGGGCCCGCATGATCGAGTGCCCGCGAGGACCTTGATCGTGCCCTGACTGCAGTCCCAGAGAAAGCTGAGTTCGCCGGTGGCCAGATCTACCTCCGTGAAGAAGGCGTGGCGTTCGCTCACGTGGCTCATGGTCATCATCGTCGGACTCATCAGTCTCAACGCCGTCGGCGTGATCACGGGCGGGGGATCCTGGACCCCGAAGCTCGCCCTCGACCTCGAGGGCGGCACGCAGATCATCTTGGCTCCGCGCCTCGAGAGCGGCCAGACCGTCTCGCAGGAGCAGCTCGACCAGGCCGTCGCGATCATCCGC
This sequence comes from Auritidibacter sp. Marseille-P8566, assembly GCA_943372535.1. Lineage (GTDB taxonomy): Bacteria > Actinomycetota > Actinomycetes > Actinomycetales > Microbacteriaceae > Rhodoglobus. The sequence goes on along the minus strand of CALRZA010000218.1, from coordinate 2,096 downwards.
CAGCGCATCGACGCGAGCGGCGTCTCCGAGTCGGAGATCTCCACGCAGGGCGCGCAGAACATCGTCGTCTCGATCCCGGGCGTGCCCGACGACGAGACGATCTCGCGCATTGAGGCCTCGGCCAAGCTCGAGTTCCGACCGGTGATCTTCGCGGATGCCGCCGCCACCAGCGCGACGGACGCCACGGACGGCACCGAGACCCCCGCGCCGACCGACAGCGCCACTCCGACTCCGACCCCCACGCTGGCGACGACGAGCACGGCCGCGCCGACCGACGCGAGCGACCCCAACTGGGTCAGCCCCGCGCTCTATGACGAGTACCTCAACTTCGACTGCGCCAGCGTGATCGAGGCGGTGACGAACGTCGCCCCGGCGGATGAGCCGCTCATCACGTGCGATGTCAACGGCGTCGAGAAGTACATCCTCGGCCCCGTGGAGGTTGCCGGCGAGACCATCGCGGATGCCTCGGCCGGCCTCATCACCAACAGCCAGGGCGTGAGCACCGGCCAGTGGGGCGTCTTCATCAGCTTCGACGAGACCGGTACCACCCAGTTCGCCGACGTCACCACGCGCCTCTTCGGCTTCCCCACGACCGACGTGCGCAACCGCTTCGCGATCGTGCTCGATGGCAGTGTGATCTCGGCCCCGACGACGAACGCGATCATCTCCGACGGCAACCCGCAGATCAGCGGATCGTTCACGCAGGAGAGCGCGCAGACCCTCGCCGATCAGCTCAAGTTCGGCGCCCTGCCGATCGGCTTCGAGGTGCAGAGCCGCGACACCATCTCGGCCACCCTCGGATCATCGCAGCTGCAGAGCGGACTTCTCGCCGGTCTCATCGGCCTCATCCTCGTCGTGATCTACTCGCTCATCCAGTACCGCGCGCTCGGCACCGTGACGATCGCGTCGCTCATGATCGCGGCGCTCATCACCTATCTGTTCATCCTCCTGCTGTCGTGGCGGGCCGGCTATCGCCTCTCGCTCGCCGGTGTCGCGGGTCTCATCGTGGCGATCGGCATCACGGCCGACTCGTTCATCGTCTACTTCGAGCGCATCCGCGACGAACTGCGTGACGGCCGCGGTCTCGAGTCGGCGGTCGAAGCCGGATGGAAGCGCGCTCTGCGCACGATCGTCGCCTCCGACGCGGTCAACTTCCTCGCCGCCGCGATCCTCTTCATCCTCGCAGTCGGCAATGTCAAGGGGTTCGCGCTCACGCTCGGTCTGACGACCGTCGTCGACCTCATCGTGGTCTCGCTGTTCACCCACCCGGTGCTGCAGTTGATGGCCCGCACGAAGTTCTTCGGCAACGGGCATCCGCTGTCCGGCCTCGACCCGACCGCGCTCGGCGCGGTCTACCGGGGTCGGGCGCAGTTCCGCGCTCCCGTGGCCGTCTCCGAGACCAAGAAGGCCTCGAGCAGCCGTGAAGCCGCCCGACGCCAGACCATCGCCGAACGCAAGGCCGCGGAAGCTGATGCCAGCAGCCGGGGGAAGGATTCCTGATGGCCAACTTCACCGAGTTCGGAAACGACCTCTACACCGGCAAGCGCTCGTTCGACTTCGTCGGCAAGCGTCGCATCTGGTTCGCGATCGCCGCCGTCATGATCGTGGCCGCCATCGCGATCCCCTTCCTGCGCGGCGGCTTCGTGCTCGGCGTCGAGTTCGTCGGTGGATCCGAGTTCCAGGTCGCTGAGCCGGCCACCCTCGACCAGCAGCTGGCGTCGGAGGCGGTGGCCAGTGTCGTGCCCGGCGCCACGACCCGCGTGTCGATCGTCAACAACGGCGACGCGATCCGCGTGCAGACCGACCTCGTGACCTCCGATGAGACCGACCAGATCCGGGATGCCCTCGCTGAGGCCTACGAGGTCACCGCCGAGCAGGTCACCTCGTCGTTCATCGGCGCGACCTGGGGCCAGGACATCACGCGTCAGGCTCTCACCGCGCTCATCGTGTTCCTCGTGCTCGCGGCCTCGGTCATGGCGCTCTACTTCCGCACCTGGAAGATGGCGGTTGCGGCCATGGTGGCCCTGCTGCACGACCTCGTGATCACCGCCGGGGTCTACGGCATCCTCGGCTTCGAGGTCACCCCGGCCGCGGTC
>CALRZA010000217.1:0-4444 GCA_943372535.1 Auritidibacter sp. Marseille-P8566 | reverse complement strand
CGCACGGCGGCGACCGCGTCGCGCAGTTCGGCGGCGGTTCGGCCGAGGTCGTCGGCGGTGACCTCGCTGCCGAAGGTGAAGCGAACGGCCGTCTGGGCGACCTCGGGCGCGATCCCCATCGCGAGCAGCACGTCGGAGGGCTCGTCACTGCCCGCCGCGCAGGCCGATCCGCTGGAGCAGACGATGCCCCGCGCTTCGAGCCCGAGCAGAACCGATTCGCCGCTCGTGCCCGGGAAGAGGAACGAGGCGTGGCCCGGAAGCCGCGCCTCGCGGGGTCCGGTGAGCACCGCATCCGGAACCGTCGCGAGCACCTCGGCGATGAACGACTCGCGGGCCGCGGCGAGCCGTGCGCCGTGCTCCCGACCGGCCTCGACGGCGAGGCGCAGGGCGACGGCGAGGCCCACCGCGCCGGCGACGTTCTCGGTGCCCGAGCGGCGCCCGCGCTCCTGGCCGCCCCCGTGGATGACCGGCTCGAGCGGCACGCGCCCCCGCACGATGAGCGCCCCGATGCCCTTCGGAGCGCCGAGTTTGTGGCCGGAGATGCTCACGGCATCCGCGCCGAGCTCATCGAGGCGGATCGGCAGCCACCCGGCCGCCTGCACCGCGTCGCAGTGCACGGGAACGCCCGTGCCCGCGAGCGCGGCCGCGATCGCCGGGACCGGCTGGATCGTGCCGACCTCGTTGTTGGCCGCCATGATCGAGACGAGAGCCGTGTCGGCGCGCACGGCCGCGGCGACCTCGCCGGGATCGACGAGGCCGTCGGCATCCACCCCGACGATCGTCGAGTCGGCCCCGTGCAGGCGCACGAGCGCGTCGACTGCTTCGAGCACGGCGGGGTGCTCCACGGCGCTCGTCACGACGTGGCGTCCGCGTGCACTCGCGAGGGTGATGCCGAGGATGGCGAGGTTGTCGGCCTCGGTGCCGCCGGAGGTGAAGACGACCTCGGAGGATCGCACGCCGAACGCGTCGGCGATGCTCGCCCGTGCGTCGGCGAGGGCGCGAGCCGAGCGCTCCCCCACCTCGTGGTGGCTCGACGGGTTGCCGAACTCCCCCGTGAGGTGCGGCCACATCGCCTCGAGAACCTCACGACGCACGGCCGTGGTCGCGGCAGCGTCGAGGTAGATCATGCGGGGCCGGCGGAGATCTCGACGTCGAGTCCGAGGTCGAGCGAGCGCACGCTGTGGGTGAGCGCCCCGACCGAGATGAGATCGACGCCGGTGGCGGCGATCGCCGCGACGGTGTCGAGCGTGACGCCCCCGCTCGCCTCCACGAGAGCGCGGCCGGCGACGATCGCCACCCCCTCGACGAGCATCGCCGGGGTGAAGTTGTCGAGCATGATCGTGTCGACGCCCGCGGCGACGACCTCCTCGATCTGGTCGAGACGGTCGACCTCGACCTCGAGTCGGGTGGTGTGGCCGAGCGTCGCGCGGGCGGCCCGGATCGTGTCGCCCAGCCCGATGCCCTGGGCAGCGAGCACCGCGAGGTGGTTGTCCTTGGCGAGCACGGCATCCGAGAGCGAGTAGCGGTGGTTGTGTCCCCCGCCGTCGCGCACGGCCTGGCGTTCGAGGTAGCGCAGGCCCGGGGTGGTCTTGCGGGTGTCGACGATGCGCGCGGCGGTGCAGGCGACCGCCTCGACGTAGCGGGCGGTCTGCGTGGCGATGCCCGTCATCCGCTGGCTCAGATTGAGGGCGATGCGCTCGGCCCGCAGCACCGAGTGGGCGCTGCCCTCGACGCGCGCGAGCACCTGCTTCGGCTGGATGCGATCGCCATCGGAGGCCAGCAGGTCGAGGGAGCACTCGGCGTCGACGAGCTCGAAGACCCGCGCGAAGACGTGGATGCCGCTGAGTACGCCCGCCTCACGCGGCACGAGGTGCGCGACCGCCCGAGCCGAGCGGGGCAGGAACACCTCGCTCGTCACGTCACCCCACGGGGCGTCCTCGGCGAGCGCGCGCAGGATGATGTCGTCGACGATCGCCGACGCCGGTGCGGTGCTCATCGCGCCCCCACCGGCTGGGCCACGGGAACCGTCCATTCGAGCGAGTACGCGAACTCCTCGCGCGTCTCGGGGAAGTCGGTGCGGTCGTGGGCGCCGCGCGACTCCTCGCGCACGATCGCCGCGTTCACGACGAGCCGGGCGAGGTCGAGGAGGTTGCGCAGCTCGCCCGAGGCCACATCGTCGCCATCGGCATGCCAGCCCGCGAGCCGCTCGCGCGCCTCGCGCAGCCGATCGAGGGAGCGCTCGAGTCCGACGTGGCTCCACATGAGCTCGCGCAGCACGTCTCGCGTCACCGCCGAGGTCGGCTGCGGTTCGGTGACGGGCAGCTCGGTGAGCCGGGTCTCGCGCCCCGGGCCGAGCGGTTCGGCCTCGGTGTCGAGGGCGTCGGAGGCGCGCCACGCGAAGACGAGCGACTCCAGCAGCGAGTTCGACGCGAGCCGGTTGGCCCCGTGCACGCCCGTGCAGGTCGACTCGCCGACGGAGAACAGACCGGGCAGCGAGGTGCGGCCGTCGATGTCGGTGCGGATGCCGCCCATCCAGTAATGGGCCGCCGGCGTCACCGGGATCGGCTCGGTCGCCCAGTCGAAGCCGTGTTCCCGGGTGACCCTCGAGATGCCCGGGAAGCGCTGCGCGAGGTACTCGGCACCCAACGCCGTCGCGTCGAGCATCACGGGCCGGCCGCCCTGCTTCGCCATCTGCGCGGCGATGCCGCGAGCGACGACATCGCGCGGGGCGAGCTCGCCGTCGGGATGCACGTCGAACATGAAGCGGCGCCCGTTCTCGTCGAGCAGCACCGCGCCGTCGCCGCGCACCGCCTCGGAGACGAGCGGGTTGCCGGGCACGGCGAGCGAGGTGGGGTGGAACTGGTAGAACTCCACGTCGGCGAGAACGGCACCCGCCCGCCACGCGGCCGCGACCCCGTCGCCCGTCGTCACGGTCGGGTTGGTCGTGTGGGCGTACAGCTGGCCGGCGCCGCCGCTGGCGAGCACGACGATGTCGGCCGGGATCTCGCGCCCGACCCCGTCGGGACCGACCACCTCGACGCCGACCACGCGGGTCGCCCCGTCCGCGTCGACCGCGGTGAGCAGGTCGCGCATGAACGTGTGCTCGTGCACCTCCACGGCGATCGTGCGCACCGCCCGCAGCAGGGCGACCTCGATGGCCAGGCCGGTGGCATCCCCGCCCGCGTGGATGACGCGGCGCGCCGAGTGGGCGGCCTCGTGGCCGCGAGCGAGCTCGCCGTTGATCTTGTCGAACTCGACGCCCAACGCGATGAGGTCGCGCACGCGCTGCGGACCCTCGCCGCACAGCACGTCGACGGCGATCGGGTCGCAGAGTCCCGCTCCGGCGACAAGGGTGTCGGCCGCGTGGGAGGCGGCGCTGTCGTCGGGGAAGAGCGCTGCGGCGATGCCGCCCTGCGCGTACTTGGTGTTCGACTCCGCGAGTTCGGACTTCGTCACGAGCACGACCTCGTGCTGGCGGCTCGCGCGATAGGCGGTGATGAGCCCGGCGATGCCGGTGCCGACGACCACGACTCTCATCGGGCCACCGCGCTCGAGGTCGCGGGCTTCGCGGCGAGCATGCGCTCGAGGGCGATGCGGGCGGGCTCGGCGACGTCATCGGACACGCTGATCTGGTTGAGCACCTCGCCCCGCACGAGCGCCTCGAGCACCCAGGCGAGGTAGCCGGGGTGGATGCGGTACATCGTCGAGCACGGGCAGATCACCGGGTCGAGGCAGAAGATCGTGTGCTGCGGGTACTCGGCCGCGAGCCGGTTGACCATGTTGATCTCGGTGCCGATCGCGAACGTCGTCGGCTCGGTCGCCGCCTCGACGGCCCGACGGATGTAGTCGGTCGAGCCCGCCTCGTCGGCCGCGTCGACGACGGGCATCGGGCACTCGGGGTGCACGATCACTCGCACACCCGGGTGATCGGCTCGCGCCTTCTCGACCTGGTCGACCGTGAAGCGCTTGTGCACGCTGCAGAAGCCGTGCCAGAGCAGCACCTTGCCGGCCTGCAGGGCCTCGCGCTCGTTGCCGCCGAGCGGCTTGTTGGGGTTCCACATCGGCATGAGCTCGACCGGGATGCCCATGGCCTTCGCGGTGTTGCGCCCGAGGTGCTGGTCGGGGAAGAACAGCACGCGCTGGCCGCGCTCGAAGGCCCACTCGAGCACGGTCGACGCGTTCGACGAGGTGCAGACGATGCCGCCGTTGCGGCCGCAGAATCCCTTGAGGGCGGCGGACGAGTTCATGTAGGTCACCGGGATGACGGGCACGCGGCCGTCGGCATCCGGCTCGGTGCCGTAGAGCTCGGTGAGCTGCGCCCAGCACTCCTCGACCGAGTCGATGTCGGCCATGTCGGCCATCGAGCAACCGGCCGCGAGGTTCGGCAGGATCACGGCTTGGTTCGGCTGGGCGAGGATGTCGGCGGTCTCGGCCATGAAGTGCA
>CALRZA010000216.1:0-4447 GCA_943372535.1 Auritidibacter sp. Marseille-P8566 | reverse complement strand
GATCGCGCGACCCGGGATGGTCGCATTGACCTCGGTGTAGCCGGCGCCGGTGGCGAGGAACCCGCCGCTCGGCGCGTAGAGCGTGGTGAACTGGTCGAGCCAGATGCTCACGGCCTGCAGGGCGAGGTAGACCGCGGCGGTGATGGCGAGCTGGATGCGCGCCGAGCGCGAGATGCGCACCTCGCGCCCCGTGACGCGGATCGCGCCGTAGAGGTAGCTCGTGGCGAGGGCCGCGAGACCGGCGATGAGCACGACGGCCGAGGCGTAGCCGACGGCGCCGTGGTACACGGGAAGGTCATAGAAGTAGAACGAGAGGTCGAGGCCGAACTGCGGGTCGGTCTCGCCGAACTCGGTCTTGTTGAGCCACTGCAGCACGGCGGGCCAGCGCGTCGCCGTGGACACCCCCATGAAGACACCGAGCACGATCGGGATGCCGAACATCGCCAGGCGACGCAGCGGCTCGATCACCTGCTGGTAGCGGTCGAGCTGGGAGTTGAGCTTGGCGTAGACCGGACGGGATCGGAACGCGATCTCGATGCTCAGCCAGACCGGCACGGCCATGGCGAAGAACCCGATGAGGAACATCACTGCCCCGGCGATCCACTGCGTCGTGAGCACGGGCAGGAAGCCGAGCTGATCGAACCAGAGGACATCGGTGTAGAGATTCGCGACGATGAAGAACGCGACCACGAGCACGGCGATGACGATCGCGGTGATCGTGAGCGTCGACCGCGTGCGGTTCGTCGTGCTCGGGGCGGATCCGGAGGCGTTGGACACGGGCGGTGCTCCTGAAGCTAGGGGGACGGGGCTATCTTAACCGGCGGTGACTGCGAGACCGCCGACAGCGGCATCCGCTTCGAGGGCCCGTTACGGAGCCGGACAGGTGGGCAGATCGGAGGCGTCGGCTCCGGTGCTGATGACCTCGAGCGCCGCGAGCGCGTCGTCGAGGGTCTCGACCGCGAACACGGTCAGACCGTCGGGAACGAACCCGGTGACCTCGTCGCAGTTGCCGGCGGGCGCGAGGAAGTAGTCGGCCCCGGAATCGAGGGCGCCCCACATCTTCTGGCGGATGCCGCCGATCGCCCCGACCTCGCCGGTCGCGCTGATCGTGCCGGTGCCGGCGATGAACTCGCCGCCGGTGAGCGACTCGGGCGTGAGCTTGTCGATGATGCCGAGGGCGAACATCATGCCGGCGCTCGGGCCTCCGACGTTCTGCAGCTGGATCATGACCTCGAAGGGGAAGTCGTACTCGCTCGAGACGAGGATGCCGAACACCGGGGTCGGGTCGGGGGCGTCGCTGAGCTCGGGGTTGATGCGCAGAGTCGTCTCGACGCCCTCGCGCACGACGAGCACGTCGGCAGGGGCGCTCACGCCGTTCTCGGCGATCGCGGCCCGCAGGCCCGTGACGTCGGGGAAGGTCTCGCCGTTGACCTCGAGGATGACGTCTCCCGGTTCGAGAATGCCGGCCGACGGTCCGTCGGAGAGCACGTCGGCCACCGAGAGCGTGCTCGCGAACTCGTAGCCGAGGTGCGTGAGCGCGGCGGCGACCGCCTCCTTCTGGGAGTTCGCCATGTCGATGGCGCCCTGCTCGCTCGAGTCGTCGACCGTGCTGCCGGGAGGGTAGATCGTCTCCACCGGCACGACGGCCCGGCTGGGGTTGAGATACGCCGCCGCGATCTCGAACCAGTTGGGCAGTTCGTCAGGATTGCCCCGCACGCTGACGGTGAGCATGCGCAGCGACCCGTCGGTGGCGAAGGTCTCCTGCGTCGGGATCAGGATCATCGGCATGAGCTCGCCGTCGATCGTAACGTCGCCCAGAGTGTCGAAGACCGGGCCGGGCTGCTCGATGACGTAGGGCGCCGGAATCCACGCGACGATCGCGACGCCGAAGAACGCGACGAGCAGCAGAACCCATCCCAGCCACCCGCGACCGCGGCGCGGCTCAGGTTCGGGATCGGCAGTCGGGAAGAGGGCCAGGAGAGGGTCCTTCGTGGTGGGGATCGTCGATGTTCGCCACGGGCGCACGGGGTTTCGGATCAGCCTAGGCGAAAACCGGGGTCGCCCGAACCCCCGCCCGTTAGCGTAGGCACATGTCTGAAGAGTCGCGGGATGCCCAGAACGATCCCGAGGAGGAGTTTCGCGAGCTGCTGAGGGAGTTCCTCGCGGGCAACACCGAGCTCGACCCGGCCGCTCTCGCCGGTGCCGCGGGCCTGCCGAACGATCCGGAGCTGGTGGCCCAGCTGATGCGCCAACTGCAGAGCGCGCTCGCCAACTCGGGCGACGGCATCAACTGGGGGCTCGCCCTCGAGCAGGCGCAGGGCATCGCCGCCCGCACCACCGTCGTCTCGCTGCCGGCCGAGCGCTCGCGCATGGAGCAGGCCCTGCACGTCGCCTCGCTCTGGCTCGACGAGGCCACCGACGTGCCCGCTCTCACGACCCAGCCGACGCTCATGAGCCGGCAGGAGTGGGTCATCGCGACGATGCCGGTCTGGACCCAGCTCGCCGAACCCGTGGCCAACTCGATCGCCGATTCCCTGACGTCGGTGCTCGGTGAACACGCCCCCGAGGAACTCGGCGACATGCTGCAGGGCGCGAGTCGCATGATGCGCAACGTCGGCGGCACCCTCTTCGCGATGCAGCTCGGCCAGGTCGTCGGGCAGCTCGCGAGCGAGGTCGTCTCGGGCGGCGACATCGGCATCCCTCTCGTCGACGACAATCAGGCGGCCCTGATCCCGCAGAACGCCATCGCCTTCGGGGCCGGCCTCGACATCCCGGTCGATCAGGTCGAGCTCTACCTCGGGGTGCGCGAGCGCGCGCACGCGCGCCTCTTCCGTCACGCCAAGTGGCTGCGCCTGCAGCTGCTCACGTCGATCACCGAGTTCGCGCGGGGCATCCGCATCGACTCCGACCGCCTCGAGGAGCTGGCCCGCGGGTTCGACCCGGAGAATCCTGAGGAGCTGCGGGCCGCGATGACGAGCGGGGCGCTCATCCCGCCGAAGTCGCCGGAGCAGCTCGCGGCGCTCGAGCGTCTCGAGACGATGCTCGCCCTCATCGAGGGCTGGGTGGATGTCGTGACCGCGCAAGCGACCACACGCCTGCCGTCGAGCGGGGCGATCGCCGAGACCGTGCGCCGCCGCCGCGCCTCGGGCGGACCGGCTGAGTCGGCCTTCGCGACCCTCGTGGGCCTCGAGCTGCGCCCGCGACGCCTGCGCGAGGCCGCCGCGATGTGGCAGGCGGTCACGGATGCCGTCGGCACCGCCTCCCGCGACGCCCTGTGGTCGCACCCCGACCTCGTGCCCACCGCCGACGATATCGCGGATCCGGCCGCGCTCATCGCCCGCATGACGGCGGGAGCGCCGGAGCCCGACGACATCGACCGCGCCCTCGAAGACCTGCTCGGCGACGACTCGGCGGATCGGCCGCACGAGGACTGAGCGGCGCACGCCTCGCGGCACCTCGCGCTTCACGCTGTGGACCGTCCCGGCGCGCTCCGGGGCGTGCGGGGCACCATGACGGCATGATCCTTCGGCTCGACCCGCGATGGCCCCTCGTCTGGCGCACCCCGACCAGCGTGCAGGTCGGGGTCGATCCCCCGCTCGTGATCCTCGACCCGATCAGCGAACTCGAGGAGCGACTGCTCGCCGCGATCGCGGTCGGCGTGAGCGAATCGGGTCTCGCGATGCTCGCGCGCGGGCGCGACGAGGTTCGCGAGTCACTGGTCGCGCGGCTCGAGCCCGCGCTCGAGGCGCCGGCCGCGGCAGCGGCTCCGGCGCCGAGGTGGTGCGTGGCGGTGGGCGGCTCGAGCCCGTTCGTGCCCGAGCTCAGCGCGCTGCTGGGGGGCTGCGGCATCCGCATTCAGTCAATCGACGAACCGACGATCCCGGATCTCGCGGTCATCGTGGCGCACCACGTCATCTCCCCTGGGCTGCACTCCCACTGGTTGCGCCGCGACGTGCCGCACCTGCCCGTCGTGTTCACGGATCGCGCGGTGGTGCTGGGCCCCGTGGTGGAACCGGGCACGGGGCCGTGCCTGCTCTGCCTCGAACTGCATCGACGGGATGCCGACCCCGCCTGGCCCGCGATCGCCAGCCAGCTGCTCGGTCGCGAGGGCTCGTCGGAGAGTCCGTTGACCGGGCGCGAGGCCGTCGTCGCCGCCGCGCGCCTCGTGTTGAACCGTCTGGGCGACGGGCCGACGACGTCGAGCACGTCGCTGCGGATCGACGCCGCGACCGGGGAGCGCACCGAACGCACGTGGATGCCGCATCCGGAGTGCGGCTGCCGCGGCATCGCGCACCTCGTCGCGGTGTCGGCTAGCCCAGTTCCGCGATGAAGCGGCTCGCCTGGCGCTGACCGGCGCGAGCGGCACCCTGCGTCGCGGCCCAGGTGATGCCCAGCCGGCGACGCGCGCGGGTGACCCCGACGTAGAGCAGGCGGCGCTCCTCGTCGA
>CALRZA010000215.1:0-4453 GCA_943372535.1 Auritidibacter sp. Marseille-P8566 | reverse complement strand
GTCGAGACGATCGGCCAGCGCGCGAGCACGACGCACCGATCCGGAGAAGATCGCGGCGTTGAGGCCGTACTCGGAGTCGTTGGCCAGGCGGATGGCCTCGTCGACGTCATCCACCGGGTGGATGGCGACGACCGGCCCGAAGGTCTCCTCAGCGAAGCAGGCCGCCTCGCTCGTCACCCCGGCGAGCACGGTGGGCTCGTAGAAGAACGGGCCCAGGTCGGGACGGGCCTTCCCGCCGGCGAGCACCGTCGCGCCGTGAGCGACCGCATCGTCGACGTGGGCGATCACCCGCTCGAGCTGGGCGGCGTTGGTGAGGGAGCCGACATCCGTCGTGTAGTCGAGGGCGGGCCCCTGACTGAGGGCGCGCACGCGGTCGGCGAACGCGACCGAGAACCGGTCGACGATCGAGCGCGGCACATAGAGGCGCTCCATCGAGACGCACAGCTGGCCCATCGACGAATAGCACGCGGCGGCGATCGGGCCGACGACCGCGTCGATGTCGACATCGTCGAGCACCATGAGCGGGTTCTTGCCGCCGAGCTCGAGGGAGACTCCGACGAGGCGCGCGGCGGCGCGCTCGGCGACCCGGGTGCCGGTGGCGGTCGAACCGGTGAAGCAGACATAGTCCGCGTCGTCGACGACGCCGTTGCCGACGACGTCGCCCGGTCCGGCGACGACCGGCCAGAGCGCCGCGGGCACTCCGGCATCGATGAAGGCACGGCGCGAGGCGAGGATCGTCAGGGCGCCCTGGTTGTCGGCCTTCTGCAGCACGGCGTTGCCGGCGGCCAGCGCCGGGATCGCGTCCATGAGCGAGAGCGAGAGCGGGTAGTTCCACGGCGTGATGATGCCGATGACGCCCTTGGGGCGGTGACTCACGCGGGTGCTCACGACGAAGGGGATCGGCGAGCGCCGCCCGCGGGTCGAGAGCACACGCTTCGCCGACAGGGCCGTGTAGCGCGCGACCGAGGCCCCCTGGAAGACCTCCTCGAAGGCCTGACCGCGGGTCTTGCCGCTCTCGGTCTGCAGGAGGTCGAGCAGCGTCTCCCGCCGCTCCAGCAGCAGGTCGTGAGCACGCAGCAGGATGGCGCGGCGGTGGGCGGGCGACGTCTGGCGCCACGCGGCCTGGGCGACGCGAGCGGCGGCCGCGGCATCCCGCACATCGTCGGCGGAGCTCAGGGGCAGCTCGTGGAGCACGGCGCCCGTGAAGGGGGCGATGACGCTCGCGGTGGTGCCGCTCGTGGCGGAGAGGTCGGCGACCAGCTCGGCGGTGAGCGACCGGTCGATGGTGATGCCGGACATGTGCCCAGCCTACTCAGCGAGGCCCCGGTCAGGACCGGTGGTCGGCCTCGAAGCGCGCGGCGACGGTGCGCAGGGCCTCGACGACGAGGCGCACCGACGGGCGTTCGGCGCGATCCGGACGCATGAGCACGCTGATGAGCCGCGACGACCGCACGCCCTCGAGGGGGCGGGTGATGATGCCGTTCTCGCGATCGCGGGTCGTATAGCGAGGCAGGATCGCGATGCCGTGGCCCCCGGCGACGACCGACTCGACGATGCCGTTGTCGGCGAACCGTTGCGCGATGCGGGCGGGACTGCCGTTGGCGGCCTCGACGCCGCGCAGCACGCGGTCGAACGGGAGGCCGGCGGGCACCCCGATCCAGGTCTCGTCGACGAGATCCGCCGGGGTCAGGGAGCGCCGGGCGCCGAGCGGATGCCCCTCCGGCAGAGCGACATCGAGAGGTTCCCGCATCAGTTCGACGATCGCGAGGCGCCGTTGCGTCCAGGCGGGAAGGATGCCGGGGGAGTCCGCGACGACGATGTCGAAGTCGGCGGTGAGGTCGCCCGCGTCGACGATCTGCGTGTCGAGGTCGCTCGCGAAGAGGGTGAGCCCGGGCATCCCCTCGATCGCGTCGAGCAGGCCGGGCATGAGCATCTGGCCGGCGCTCGGGAAGATCGTGAGCGTGACCTCGCCCCGCGGCTGGGCACGGAACTCCTGCCACAGGGCCTCGGCGCGCTCGATCGCGGTCGCGACGTCGGTCGCGGTGCGGGCGAGTTCGCGCCCGGCGGAGGTCAGGACGATGCCGCGTCCGACGCGCTCGGTGAGGGGGATGCCCGCCTCGCGTTCGAGGATCTTCAGCTGCTGCGAGACTGCCGACGGGGTGCGTCTCGTGGCCGTGGCGACCGCGGTGATGCTGCCGCGATCGGCGAGCTCGCGAAGCAGCTCGAGACGCCGGATATCCATGTAGTCAGGCTACATGGTTGATGTAGAAGATTGAGCTTGTTCTACATGGTTGGAGCGGCTGAAATGGACTCATGACCATCGACATCCTCCTCCTCGCTGCCCTCGCCGTCGCCGGCATCATCGGCTCCGTGCACGCGGTCGCGCGTGACGGCTACGCCCGCATCCCCACCCGCAAGTTCTGACGCTTCGCGGGTCGAGCTCGTCGAGACCTCACCCGGGAGTCACTCGTCGCGAGGTCTCGACACGCTCGACCCGCCTGACGGGCTGACGCCGAGCTTGCGCCCGGCGAGCGACTCCCCGCGCACCGCGAGGGAGCCCGCGATCGCCTCGAGCGCGACCGCGGCGGCATCGCCGGGGTGCGCGAGCACGACGGGTGACCCGTCGTCCCCGCCCTGGCGCAGAGCCGGGCTGAGGGGGATCGATCCCAGCAGGGGCACGCCGAGGCGGGCTGCGGCATCCGCGCCCCCGCCCGACCCGAAGAGGTCGAGCACCGAGCCGTCGGCCTGCACCAGGCCGGCCATGTTCTCGATGACGCCGATGACCTCCTGCCCGGTCTGACGGGCGACGATCGCACTGCGCTCGGCCACCTCCGCGGCCGCGGGCTGCGGGGTCGTCACGACGACGACCTTCGCCTGCGGCAGCAGCTGCCCGAGCGAGATCGCGATGTCACCGGTGCCCGGCGGCAGGTCGAGCAGCAGCACGTCGAGGTCGCCGAAGAACACGTCGGTGAGGAACTGCTGGATCGTGCGGTGCAGCATGGGCCCGCGCCACGAGACCGCGGTCTGCTCACCGAGAAACATGCCGATCGAGATGACCTTCACGCCATGGGCGACGGGCGGCAGCATGAGCTCCCCGACCCGGGTGGGGGTCGCCCCCGCGATGCCGAGCAGGCCGGGGATCGAGAAGCCGAAGACGTCCGCGTCGATGAGCCCGACCGCGAGACCGCGGCGCGCCAGTGCCACCGCGAGGTTCGCCGTGACGGTCGACCTGCCGACCCCGCCCTTACCGCTCGTGATCGCGAAGATCCGCGTGAGCGACTCGGGCCCGAACTGGCTCTCGGTCGGGCGACCGCCGCGCAGGCGGGCGGTCAGGGCGTCCCGCTCCTCGCGGGTCATGACGCCGACCGCGACCTCCACGCCCGTGACGCCCGGCACGCTCGCGGCGGCGTCGTGCACGTCACGCTCGATCGTGGCGGCGGCCGGGCAGCCGACGATCGTGAGACGCAGGTCGACGGATGCCGTGCCCGCGGCATCCACCGACACCTCGCGGATCATGTCGAGCTCGGTCACCGGCCGCCGCAGCTCGGGGTCGATGACGGTCGCGAGGGCGGTGCGCACATCGGACGCGAGGTCTCGCGGGTGAGATCTCGACGAGCTCGATCCGCCTGAGGAGTCGGACACGCTCACTCCGCCTTGGCGTCGGGCTTGTCCTTGTCACGCTCGAGCTCCTCGAGCAACGCCCGCAGCTCGGCCCGGATGAAGTCCTTGCTCGCGAGGTCCTTGACCGCCAGCCGCAGCGACACGACCTCGCGGGCGAGGTACTCGGTGTCGTTGAGGTTGCGCTCGGCGCGCTGGCGATCCTGCTCGATCTGCACGCGGTCGCGGTCGTCCTGTCGGTTCTGCGCGAGGAGGATCATCGGGGCGGCGTAGGAGGCCTGCAGCGACAGGATGAGCGTGAGCAGCGTGAAGTTCGTGAGCCGCGGGTCGAACTGCGCCTCCTCGGGCGCCAGCGTGTTGTAGGTGAGCCAGGCGACCACGACGACGCTCATGCCGACGAGGAACCACGGCGTGCCCATGCCGCGCGCGAAGGCCTCGGAGAACCGGCCCATGCGGTCGCGCGACTGGAACAGCGTGAAGTTGCCGCGCATGCCCTTGGGCGAGTCGAGTCGGGATTCGGTGCGGTTACTGACGCGTGCCACTGGGAGTCCTCCTTCCCGTCACGGGAATCGATGCGGTCGAAGTATCGGTCGGTTCGTCGTCCGAGTCGGTACTTCGCCAGTCGTCCGGCAGGAGGTAGTCGAGGACATCGTCAATGGTCACCACCCCGACGAGGCGGTGGGTCTCGTCCACGACGGGCACGGAGACGAGGTTGTAGCTGGCCAGGCGGCGCGAGACCTCGGCGGCGCTCGTGTCGGCGCGCACGGGTTCGAGGCTGGAGTCGAGCAGGGTGCCGAGGCGTTCGTTGGGCGGGTAGCGCAGCATCCGCTGGAAG
>CALRZA010000214.1:0-4493 GCA_943372535.1 Auritidibacter sp. Marseille-P8566 | reverse complement strand
TCGGCGCTGAGCTGCGATCGTTCGGGTTCGCGGGCACCCTGTGCAGCGAGTGGGGCGGCCACGAGTGGGTCACCGGCGTGAGCGGCACGGAGATCACCCGGGCGCATCTCGCTCTCGCCCGGGTGGCCCTCGCGGGCTGACCTACTTCTTGGTCGAGAAGGCGGCGTCGAACGCGGCGGCCGAGGGCTCGTAGGTCGACAGGCGACGCACGAAGCCGAGGGCCTCGGGGGCGCCGACGAGGCGATCCATGCCGGCGTCCTCCCACTCGACCGAAAGGGGGCCGCTGTAGCCGATCGCGTTGAGCATGCGGAACGCGTTCTCCCACGGCACGTCGCCGTGGCCGGTGGAGATGAAGTCCCATCCGCGGCGCGGGTCGGCCCACGGCAGGTGCGACGAGAGGCGGCCGTTGCGGCCGTTGTCGAGGCGCTTCTTCGTGTCCTTGCAGTGCACATGGTAGATGCGGTCCTGGAAGTCCCAGAGGAATCCGACCGGGTCGAGGTCCTGCCACACCATGTGCGACGGGTCCCAGTTGAGGCCGAACGACTCGCGGTGGCCGATCGCCTCGAGGGTGCGCTTGGTCGTCCAGTAGTCGTAGGCGATCTCGCTCGGGTGCACCTCGTGGGCGAACCGCACTCCGACCTCCTCGAACACGTCGAGGATCGGGTTGAAGCGGTCGGCGAAGTCCTGGTAGCCGGCCTCGATCCACGCGTCGGAGGCGGGCGGGAACATCGCCACGGCCTTCCAGATCGACGAGCCGGTGAAGCCCGTGACGGTCGTGACGCCGAGCGCCGCGGCCATGCGCGCGGTCATCTTCAGCTCCTCGGCGGCGCGCTGGCGCACGCCCTCGGGCTCGCCGTCACCCCAGACGCGGTCGTTGAGGATGTCGCGGTGCCGCTGGTCGATCGGGTCGTCGCACACGGCCTGGCCGGCCAGGTGGTTCGAGATCGTCCAGACGCTCAGGCCGTTCTTCTCGAGGATCGCCTTGCGGCCGGCGATGTACTCCGCGTCATCCCAGCGGGAGACGTCGAGGTGGTCGCCCCAGCAGGCGATCTCGAGTCCGTCGTAGCCCCACTCGCCAGCGAGACGTGCCACCTCCTCGAACGGCAGGTCGGCCCACTGGCCGGTGAACAGGGTGACGGGACGCGCCATGGGAGTTGCTCCTTCGAGGTGGTGATCGACGGTGTGGGTTAGTTCGAGAGGCCGGGGATCGACACCCAGGCGGAGTCGCGCGACGAGCTGACCTCCACGGCCTCGAGCACGCGCTGCACGGCGAGCCCTTCGGCGAAGGTGCCGTGCGGGTCGGTGCCCGCGACGATCCCCTCGACGAGGTCCTTGACCTGGTGCGAGAAGCCGTGCTCGTAGCCGAGCATGTGGCCCGCGGGCCACCACGCCGAGACGTAGGGATGCACGCCCTCGGTGACGAGGATCTTGGTGAACCCCTGACGGTCGCCCGGGGCCGTGCGGTCGTAGAACTGCAGCGAGTTGAGGTCTTCGAGGTCGAACGCGAGGGCGCCCTTCGTGCCGCTCACCTCGACGGTGAGCTGGTTCTTGCGGCCGGTGGCGAACCGGGTCGCCTCGAAGGAGACGAGCGCGCCGTTGGCGAGGCGGCCGGTGAAGATCGCCACGTCATCCACGGTGACCTCGCCGTAGCCGTCGGCAGCCGTGCCGCTGAGCCCTGAGCCCTCGCCGAGCAGCGGACGCTTCTTCACGATCGTGTCGATCGTGCCCGAGACCGAGGTCACGGCCAGGCCGGTGACGAACTGAGTGGTGTCGATCGCGTGGGCGCCGATGTCGCCGAGCGCGCCCGACCCCGCGTGCTCCTTCTGCAGGCGCCAGGCGAGCGGCATCTCGGGGTCGACGAGCCAGTCCTGTCGGTACGCCGCGCGCACCTGCTGGATCTCGCCGACGACGCCCTCGGCGATGAGGTCGCGCAGGAAGGTGACCGCCGGCACCCGGCGGTAGGTGAAGCCCACCATCGCCCGGATTCCCTTGGCCGCAGCCGTCGCGGCAGCGGCCTGCATGGCCTCCGCCTCGGCGACGGTGTTGGCGAGCGGCTTCTCGCAGAGCACGTGCTTGCCCGCTTCGAGGGCGGCGATCGCGATCTCGGCGTGCGAGTCCCCCGGGGTCACGATGTCGACGATGTCGATGTCGTCACGGGCGATGACCTCGCGCCAGTCGGTGGCCGACTCGGCCCAGCCCCACTGGGATGCCGCCTCGGCGACCGCGGTGGCGTTGCGGCCGACGACGACCGCCATCTCCACCTCCGCCGGCAACCCGAAGACCCGGGGCGCCGTGCGCCAGCCCTGCGAGTGCGCCGCACCCATGAACCCGTAGCCGATCATGGCCACGCGAAGCTTGCTCACGCCAGCACCACCTCCCGCTCAACCGGAACCCGGTTGGTCACGTAGCGACCGGGGCCGCCGTCCACGCCCGGCATGATCTGCATGTACAGCAATCTCATGGTGAGCACGACCTCGACGGTGATGGTCTCTCCCGCCTGCGGCGCGCGTCCCAAGTCGATGAGCACATCGGGGTGATCGGCGACGAACCACAGGGTATCCCACTGTTCGGGCAGCTCCTCGATGCGGTACTCGCGTCCCTCGAGCGCGAACCGGAGCTTCTCGGTCGGGATCTCGACCCCGTTGACCGACGCCGCGACGCCGTCGACCGCCGAGAGCCACAGACTGCGATACCAGGGCAGCTGCACGGAGACCGCGAGTCCTGTCTCGGTGCGGCGCACGTCCTTCTCGGTGAATGTCGTGTTGTGGGTTGCCATCATGGCTCCTTGAGGTGGGTCTAGCGGAAGGTGTCGGTGAAGGTGGCGTGCGGCACGGGCGGCACCGGGTCGAGGGTCTGGGTCGTCGTCGGGCTGTACGGATGCGATCGCGCGGGAACCGGCTCGTCGGCGGGCGGCATGAAGACCGGCTTGCCGTCGTCGCCGAAGTACATCAGGTCGAGGTCGAATGCGTCCTGGTTCTTGAGGCCGAACGCGACCCAGTCCTCGTGGAACGGGGCGCGGGCGAGCTCGTAGCAGCGGAACTTCCAGATCTTCCACTCGCCGTCCTGGCGCAGGAAGTCGATGGCGTACTTGCACCACACCCAGTGCGCCCAGACCTTCTTGCCCAGCACCTCGGTGGGGCCGTACATGTCGGGGAAGCGCTCGGCCACGACGGGGTCGGTCAGTCCCGACTCGGTGCCCGCCATCATCCACACTCCCTTGGCGGTCTTCCCATCGGCGGCGACCTCGATCACGGGGGTCGTCGTGGCATGCAGGATCAGCTTGCCCTCGGGATGCGGTCGGCCCTGGTGGTAGCGGATGACGCTGTCGTAGTCGGTGTACTGCCCCGCGTTCGTGTACCGGGCCCGGATGCCCTCGGTGCCGCGCTTCACCCACAGCGGGATGATCTGCTCGTCTTCGAAGGCGTTGTGCAGGTACATGTAGCGGTTGAACAGGTTCTCGATCGCCCCGCGGTCGTGCGCGCTCTGGGCCACGCCCGCGACCTCGGCGAGCTGGGCGCGCAGCGCCTCGAGCTCCTGGCGCAGGGCGACGACGTCGGTGTCGGTCATACGGAGGCCACCGTCTCTTCGATCGCACTTCGCATGAGCGTGTGCTGCTTCTTGACCAGCTCGATGGGGTCGCTCTCGCCGAGGTCGGAGAAGGCGTGCCCCTCCCACTCGCTCGAGAGGTAGCCCTGGTACCCGCCCACGACGAACTGCTTGACGATGCGGCGGATGTCCATGGCCGGCTCGTCCCCCGCCTCGTTGATGTCGTAGAACTTGGCGTGCACGTGGAACATCTGCGGCATGATGTCGAGCCACTCCTCCGGCGGCACCAGCCCGTGCATGTTGAACGCGAGGCGCGTGAACGGGCCGAGGCGGGCGAAGTCGAAGTTCTCAGCCGTCAGGAAGTCCTCGAACTTCTGGTTGCGCACGTGCATCGGAGTCGGCTCGTGCCAGATCTCGTCCATGACCGCGAAGTACTCCTCGGGCATCCCCATCTGGCTCATCGTGCGCAGCAGGGTGGGCGAGAGGCTGTGCATCGTCGAGCTGAAGTCGGCGGTGAAGCCGAGACGCTCCGACTGCAGCTCGTCGTACATCTCGCGCATCGCGAGCACCTGCGGGTTGTTCGGCCCGGAGGGCGCGTGGATCTCGTAGCCGAGGTACTGGTCGTACTTCTCGGCGAGCGGCAGCAGGCTGCGCAGCAGCTCCTTCCCGTGCGAGCGGATGACGACTTTCTTGAAGCCGAGCGTGTGCGCGGTCTTGAGCTGGCGGGCGAGGAAGTCGTGCTCCTCGTCGAGCGTCATGTCGCGCTCCTTGCGGCGCCCCATGTCGAGGTTGGTGCCGATGGCGCTCGGCTCCAGCTCGTACTTGTCCATGCTGTCGCGCCAGATCTTGACGAACTCGGCGTCGACATCGGGGTAGGTGCGCAGCATCTGCGCGATGTTGAACTCGATGCCCGGGCCGAGACCGTGCTCGGCGGCCGCCGCGATGAG
>CALRZA010000213.1:0-4501 GCA_943372535.1 Auritidibacter sp. Marseille-P8566 | reverse complement strand
CCGCGTCCTCCTGTTCGATCGCGAGGGACGCATCCTGTTGTTCCTCACGACCGCTCCCGACACGAGCGGCTTCGCCCGCTGGATCACGCCCGGCGGGGGAGTGGACCCGGGGGAGAGCCAGCACGACGGCGCCGTGCGCGAGTTGCGCGAGGAGACCGGCCTGGTCGTCGAGAGCCTCGGCGAGCCGGTCTGGTCTCACGACTTCGATGTGACGTGGGATGCCGCCGATCACACCAGCGGGCACGCCGAGTTCTATGTCGCTGTGGTCGACGCCTTCGAGCCCTCCGATACCGAGTGGACCGACGAGGAGCGCGTCGACGTGCTCGCGAGCCGTTGGTGGAGCCTCGACGATCTCGTGGCGTCGGGGGAGCCGTTCGAACCGGCCGAGCTCATCGAGCTTGTCCAGGAATTCTTTCCGGTGGGGAGAGACTCCGACCATGCCTCGCGGACCCGATAGTCTCTCGTCTATGAGCCGCTCACGCTGGGTCTCCATCCCCGTCGCTCTCGCGTTCGCGTCGGTGTTCGCGGTGGCGCCCGCGACGGCCGCTCGGGCCGATGACACAGTCCTCACCTTCGATCCGCCTGCCGAGATGACGATCACCTACGGCGAGACGTGGTACTTCCAGTTCTCAACCCTGTGGGTCTTTGCGAGTGGGGCACCAGTGAGCGCTGAGGTCGCAGGTCCGTTCGACGGAACCCTCGATGGGTTTGCGAGCTACCCCCGATTCGACGGAAACGCCGGGGGAACCATCTACCTTCCTGCCGACCAGCCGCCGACGCCGGCCGGGAGTTACCAGGTCTATGCGACCCTTCGCGCCGACGTCAACGGGACCTCGTGGGTGGCTACTCCCGCGGCACCGGCTCGCCTCGTGGTGAACCCCGCGCCACTCTCAATCGTTCAGAAGGTCGTAGCCGACCCGAGCAATCCCGTCAATGCGATCATCAGCGCGTCGATGACGGGCGACTACATCGACTCCGTCGCGTGGACGTCACTCGCGGATCCCGCGAGCCTGTTCGCGAGCACGCCGCGGGTGCCCGGCGGCACCTGGTCCATCAGCATCACCGACGGGGAGGCGGTCGTCTTCGAGCGCGAGATCAACCAAGCCGCCGGCGGACCGTCTGATCTGTCGCTGTATTGGAACGACATCCCGCTCGGGGCACAGCTCACCTCGACGATCACGTTCACCCCCACTGGATCGGCGGTCGGCAACTTCGACGTCAATCAGCCAGCGCCGTTCCCGTTTACCTCGGCGGGCGAGGGCCGCCCCGTGCCCGAAGCCGACCCGGTGGGCACTGACCAAAACCTCACGCCTCCCGCCTCCGGCCCCTCCTTCCCTCTGTGGGCCGTGCTGCTCGCGGCCCTGCTGGGTCTCAGCCTTGCCGCCGCGATCGTCGGCCTGATCGTCTCCGCCACCCGTCAGAAGAGAGTGGCCACCGTCGAGACGACCGCGCCCATCGACCCCGTTGACGGTGAGCCGGACCCGGCATCGATGGCGCCCGAGGAGATCGATGCCACCGAAGCGTCGACCGGGCATGAGGAGGTGGCCCGATGATTCGTCGAATCGCGCTCGTGGCCGTTCTCGCCATCGCCGCCGTGCTTTCGTCGCCCCTAGCGGCGTCCGCCGCCACCAGCTCCGTCGCTTTCGCAGCCCCGGAGACGACGGCAGCGTTCGGCAGCGACTGGGTCCTTGAGGTGCGCGTCTCGGCCTCACAAGACAACTTCCGGCTGCCAGTCACCGCCGCATCCGGGTCGATCGACATCGTTGTCAGCGGCATCGCGGGAACCTTCGCGACCGTCCCCCTGCAGAACGGGGGAGTGGCCTATTTCGCGCAGCCCGCCGATCAGCCGCTGCTCCCCGCCGGCGCGCACACGCTAACGGCGATCTTCAACCCCAGCGGCGGTTCATCGCTCGTCGGCTCGACCTCCGCGCCAGCCACGCTCACGATCACAGCGTTGGTCGTCGACACTACGGTGACGGCCGCGGCCGATCCCGCTGTCGCCTCGGGTCCCGTGATCACCGCGCAATTGGCAGGGGAGTACCTCGACGTCACCGGGACGGTCCCGGCTGGGATCTGGTCGTTCCAACTTCATGAGAGCGGCACGAGCTCCTCGCTGTTCGAGACCCGCCTCGTTCAGGATCCGTTCGCGAGCGAACCGATCATCATCACCGTGGATGCTCCGCTGCGCAGTTCGACCGACTATGAGGTCAGCTGGACTTTCGAGCCAGTCGCCGAGCTCGCCGTGGGTCTCGCTGTTGCAACCGAGGGCAGTGCGTCGTTCCGCACGCCAGACGGCACCATCATCACCGCTCTCGCGAACCCGGTCGAATGGCCATGGTGGGCCTGGCTCAGCGCAGGGTTGGTCCTCGTGGGTCTCGCGGTTGCCGTTGTCGTGCTTCTGGTTCAGCGAGCCCGCCGGTCCCCGTCCGCTCCTGTGTCTGCAGTCGAGTCCACCCCGGAGGGAGAGTTCGGGGGAACCGAGGACCTCGATGCTCTCATCGACGCAACCACCTCCGACGAAGCGATCCTCGCCGACAACAAGGAAGAGACTCCATGACGCGTGACGTGCCGGAATTCTCGGTGGACGATCTGGCCGACTTCCGTTTCGAGCTCGACGAGTTCACCAACGACGACGCGGTGAACCTCGGTCTCGCCGCCGTCGAGGTCATCACCGAGTGGGAGCTCAACCTCGCCGTCGACGTCATACGCGGCGACGACCTCGTGTTTCGAGCGAAGATCGGACCGAACACCGGGCCCGACAACGATCCGTGGCTTGCGGGAAAGGCTGCCGTCGCGCGCAAGCACGGCATCCCGTCCCTGCTCGTCCGTCGCCAGTTCGAGGCTGCCGGCACGCCGTACCCCGAGGAGACGGACAACGGTGTCGTGCTGCGCGCCCACGGCGGCGCGATTCCCATCCTCGTCGACGGTACGGTCGTCGGCACGATCACGACATCGGGGGAGCCCGACGTCGTGGATCACGCCGCCTGCGCGGAGGCCGTGCGGCGTTTCAGCGACGAGGACTGAGCGACGCGGCGATCCCGTCTGCGACGGAGGCCGGGGCCATGCCGAACTGCTCCTCGAAGGCGCGGGAGTCGAACACGTAGGGCTGGGTGTTCTGGTAACTCAGTTCGAGCGCCTCACGAGCGGCGGAGTTGAACAACGCGCCGATGCGCATCGTCGCCATTCCCATGACGTTCGTCTCGGCGTCGGCGCCCGCGGCGATCCTCACGTACTCGCGGCCCGTCAGCGGGGGAGCAGTCGGAACGTGCCAGACGCCTCCGGCGGGGGACTGCGTGGTCCCGAGGATCGCCATCGCCTCTCCGATGTCGGGCGTGTACGTCATCGAGTGCGGAAGGTCGGCGTTGAAGAGCCAGGTGGCCCTCCTGCCGACGGAGATGGGGTCGAGGGCGAAGTTGTTGAACACGCTCGTCGACGCGCCCGGGCCGTAGAAGTCGGCGCTGCGAGCGATCGAGTAGACGAGGCCGCGATCACGAGCCGCCTCCTCGAGCCGGCGCACGAGCAGGGCCCGCGTGCGTCCCTTCCTCGTCGTCGGATTGATCGGCGTCGTCTCGGTCATCGTCCCGTCGACGGGGCCGTAGAGGTAGACGTTGTCAAGGAAGACGAGACGGCTGCCCGACGCGAGGCAGGCCTCGATCGCGTTGTCGATGACAATGGGCCACTGCTCAGCCCAGATGCGGGAGGAGTACGGCAAGCCGACCGTGAGGTAGGCCACCTCGGCGTCCGCGGTGGCTCGCACGGTGTCCTCGCGGCTCAGGAGGTCACCGGTGACGGACGTCGTTCCCTCGACTGCCGACGGGCGGCGGGCGACGACCGTGGGGGTGACACCGCGGCGTAGTAGCGCGAGCGCGGTCTCCCGACCGACGGGTCCGTTGCCTCCGAGGATGACGTGGCTGCGGGAGGTGCTCATCGGGGACTCTCCTTCTGATCGGATACTGACACTATCCGATAGTAGGACTATCCAGCAGAGAGCGCAACCGACGGCGCGACCGTCACGTCGGGCGGAAGTGTTCGCTGGGAGCCCGAGCTGCGCCGGGACCTGAGCGTCACCGAGACCTCGTCAGTGTTCGTCGGTGAATCACGCGATACCGTACGCGCCGGGCCAGCAGGAATCAGGCTCGAGGTGTCGGACCCTCGACCGGGACTAGGTTCGTCCGGCACGCTGTGCGGGATTGTGCATCATCCGATAATACACATTATGTCAATACTGTGATTCCCGAGCATGCAACGGGCCATGATCACGCATCCCCGCTCCCTCGCGCGAGCCATCGGGTGAGGATCACCTCCAGGGCGTGCCGGTCTGATGCCGCGAGCTCATCCACGAGACGATGCTCGTTCTGCATGTGTTCGGTGAACGCCGCGTCGATGACCTCGAGCCCGCGTGACGTGAGTCCGACGATGCGACGCCGGCCATCGGCGGCATCCACTCGCCGCTCCACCAGCCCTGCCGAGACCAGTCGATCGACGCGCTTGGTCATCGCCC
>CALRZA010000212.1:0-4506 GCA_943372535.1 Auritidibacter sp. Marseille-P8566 | reverse complement strand
GTGAAGAACGTCTACTTCGTCGCGATGCTCATCTCGGGCGCGCTCGTCGGTCTCGCCGGTGTCGCCCAGGTGCTCGGCACCGTGACGACCGGCTTCACCGCGGGCATCGACGCCGGCATCGGATTCGACGCGATCACGGTCGCGTTGCTCGGGCGCTCGAAGCCTCTCGGGGTCTTCTTCGCGGGCATCCTGTTCGGCGCCCTCAAGGCCGGTGGGTACTCGATGCAGGCCTCGCAGGGCGTGCCGATCGACATCGTGCTCGTCGTGCAGTCGCTCATCGTGCTCTTCATCGCGGCCCCGCCGCTGGTGAGGGCGATCTTCCGCCTGCCGGTGCCCGGCCAGGCCGGAGTCGCTCGAGCCGCCAAGCTGACCGGAAAGAAGGCGGTGGTGACCAAGTGAGCGTCGCGAACCCGACTGCGGCATCCCCCTCGACCACGATCGCGCTCGAGACGGCGGTGGTGCGCAACCCCAAGGCGCCGATCGCGCTCGGCATCTTCGCCGTGCTCTCCGTCATCCTGTTCATCGTGTTCGGACGCACCGGCACGACGACGTTCCGGTTGTCGACGGAGTCCGACGTCATCCAGTTGCCGCCGATCCTCGCCGACGTGCAGCTCGTGAGCATCCTGTTCACGATCCTGATGTTCGTCATCGCGGGGGTGTCGGCGTTCCTGACCTGGCGCGCCAAGCGCACGCCGCTCTGGCTCATCTCGCTGTTCGCGTTCTTCTTCCTCGCGGCCTTCCTCACGTGGGCCGCAGCGGACGCGACGATCCCGGTCGCGGGCCTGCTCGTCGGCGCGGTCGGCGTGAGTGCGCCCCTGATCTACGGCGCCCTCGGCGGTGTGATCTCGGAGCGGGTCGGCGTCGTCAACGTCGCGATCGAGGGGCAGCTGCTCGCGGGTGCGTTCGTGTCGGCGCTCGTCGCCTCGGCGACCCGGCAGCCGCTGCTCGGCCTCGCGGCAGCAGCGATCGCCGGCGTGCTGGTGGCCTTCGTGCTCGCGGCGTTCTCGATCAAGTACCTCGTCGACCAGGTCATCGTCGGTGTCGTGCTCAACGTGCTCGTGGTCGGACTCACGAACTTCCTGTTCTCCACGCTGCTCGCTCCCAACGCGGCGCTGCTCAACAGCCCGCCCCGGTTCGACCGCATCGACATCCCGATCCTCAGCCAGATCCCGATCATCGGCCCGGTGTTCTTCCGCCAGACGATCATCATCTACATCATGTACTTCGCCGTGGCGGCGGTCTGGTTCGCGCTCTTCAAGACCCGCTGGGGGCTGCGACTGCGCTCGGTCGGCGAGCACCCGCAGGCCGCCGACACCGTGGGCATCAACGTCAACGGCACCCGGTTCTGGAACGTCTCGCTCGCGGGCGCCATCGCCGGCCTCGGCGGCGCGTTCTTCACCCTGGGTTCGGTCGGCGCCTTCAACCGCGAGATGACCGGCGGCTTCGGGTTCATCGCCCTCGCCGCGGTGATCTTCGGTCGCTGGGATCCGATCCGCGCCACGCTCGCGGCGCTCCTCTTCGGATTCGCCACCAACCTGCAGAGCGTGCTCTCGGTCATCGGCTCGCCGGTGCCGAGCGAGTTCATGCTCATGCTCCCCTACGTCGTCACGATCTTCGCGGTCGCGGGCCTCGTGGGACTGTCGCGAGGCCCCGCCGCCTCGGGGAAGCCGTACATCAAATCATGACGACTGTTCCTGACCGGGCCGCCATCGACTGGGATGCCCTCCGCGAGGTCGCGATGGAGGCGCTCACCCACGCCTACGTGCCGTACTCGAAGTTCCCCGTCGGGGTCGCGGCGATCGTCGACGACGGCCGCATCATCTCGGGCGCCAACGTCGAGAACGCCTCGTACGGCCTGACCCTGTGCGCCGAGTGCGCGCTCGTCTCGTCGCTCCACATGACCGGCGGTGGCAAGCTCGTCGCGTTCACGTGCGTCGACGGCAAGGGTGGCGCTCTCATGCCCTGCGGCCGCTGCCGTCAGCTGCTCTACGAGCACTCGGCCGAGGGCATGCTGCTCGAGACGGTGTCGGGCATCAAGACGATCGACGAGGTCATCCCCGACGCCTTCGGGCCGCGCACCCTCGCGGCCTTCCACGCTCAGGACTGACTTCGCGGATTGAGTGCCCGCAGGGCGTATCGAAATCCCACCAAGGAGTAACCCCATGGCCGTAGAACCGTTCGACGTCGTCGACCTCATCCGCACCAAGCGCGACAAGGGCACGCTCTCGACGCCGCAGATCCAGTGGCTCGTGGATGCCTACACCCGCGGCTACGTCGCCGACGAGCAGATGAGCGCCATGACGATGGCGATCTTCCTCAACGGCATGTCGCGCGACGAGATCCGCGACCTCACGCTTGCGATGATCGCCACCGGCGAGACGCTCTCGTTCGACGGACTCGGCAAGCCGACCACCGACAAGCACTCGACCGGCGGCGTCGGCGACAAGATCACGCTGCCGCTCGCCCCGCTCGTCGCGTCGTTCGGCGTCGCGGTGCCGCAGCTCTCCGGGCGCGGCCTCGGCCACACCGGCGGAACCCTCGACAAGCTCGAGTCGATCCCCGGCTGGCGCGCGGCGCTGAGCAACGACGAGTTCTACGCCCAGCTGCGCTCGGTCGGCGCGGTCGTCTGCGCGGCGGGCTCCGGCCTCGCCCCCGCCGACGGCAAGCTCTACGCCCTGCGCGACATCACCGGAACGGTGGAGGCGATCCCGCTGATCGCGTCGTCGATCATGTCCAAGAAGATCGCCGAGGGCACGGCATCGCTCGTGCTCGACGTGAAGTTCGGCTCGGGCGCCTTCATGAAGGACCCCGCCCGCAGCCGCGAGCTCGCGGAGACGATGGTGCGGCTCGGCAACGACGCCGGCACCAAGACCGTCGCCCTGCTCACGAACATGAACGTGCCGCTGGGCCTCGCGATCGGCAATGCCAACGAGGTGCGCGAGTCGGTCGAGGTTCTCGCTGGCGGCGGACCGGCGGATGTCGTCGAGCTCACCCTCGCCCTCGCCCGCGAGATGCTGGCGTTGGCCGGGCAGCCGGATGCCGACGTCGAGGCCGCGCTCAAGGATGGTCGCGCCATGGACACCTGGAAGGCCATGATCCGCGCGCAGGACGGCGACCCGGATGCCCCCCTGCCGACCCCGCGCGAGTCGCAGGTCGTCGTGGCCGAGGCCGACGGCATCCTCGTCGCGCAGGAGGCCCTGCCGTTCGGGGTCGCGGCCTGGCGTTTGGGAGCCGGCCGCGCTCGCAAGGAGGACCCGGTGCACCACGCGGCGGGCATCGACCTGCACGCCAAGCCCGGCGATGCCGTTACGAAGGGCCAGCCGCTCTTCACGATGCACACGGATGAGCCGGCGCGCTTCGAGCGCGCCCTCGAAGCCCTCGAGGGGGCCTACCGCCTCGGTGCGCCTGGTGACGAGCTCGAGACGGGCGGACCGCTCATCGCGGGTCGCGTCGACTGACGCGTCAGATCTCCACCGAGCCGATTCGCTCCAGCGCGTCGACCACGAGCGCCCAGAACTTGGGGTGGTCGAGTTGGCGGGCGACCTGCGTGGTGCAGTCCTCCGGAGCGGGCGCGCGGAAGTCGGCGACGGTCATGCCGAGGGTCAGAGTGCCGGTGAGTTCGACATCCAACGGCACGCGCACGGTCTGCATCACGGTCGGGTCGATCACGAAGGCGACCGCGCACGGGTCGTGAACCGGCGGGTACTCGAAGCCCTGCTGGTCGCGGTAGGTGTGGCCGAAGAATTCCAGCAGCTCGCCGACGAAGCGCGCCGGCGGGGTGCCGACCGCCTCGATCGCCGCGACGACGGAGGGCGTGGCCAGCGCCTCATGGGTGAGGTCGAGCCCGACCATGGTGAGCGGCCACGACTCGTTGAAGACGATATGCGCGGCCTCGGGATCGATGACGATGTTGAACTCGCTCGTCGCCGACCAGTTGCCGACGTTCACGCCGCCGCCCATGAGCACGACCTGCTTGACGCGCGACGCGATGCGCGGCTCCTTGCGTACGGCGAGGGCGATGTTGGTCAGCGCGCCCGTGGGCACGAGGGTGATCTCGCCCGGCTCGGAGGCCATGACCGTGTCGATGATGAAGTCGACCGCGTGCCGGGGATCCAGCTCGAGGGTGGGCTCGGGCAGCACCGGGCCGTCGAGGCCCGACTCGCCGTGGATCGACTCGGCGAACTCCACCGGGCGCACGAGGGGCCGGTGCGAGCCGCGGGCGAACGGCACCCCGGTGATGCCGGCGACCCGCGCGACCGCGAGGGCGTTGCGCGTGACCTTCTCGATCGATTGGTTGCCCATGACCGTCGTCACTCCGACGAGGTCGATGTCGGGGTTGCCCCAGGCGAGCAGCATCGCGATCGCGTCGTCGTGCCCGGGATCGCAGTCGAGGATGATCTTGGTCGCCATGAGCCGATCCTATCGACGACGACAGATATGAAAGCGACCCACACGGGTGTAGCCACTGCTCATGACTGACCTGACCGACCTCGCTGCCCGGGGCGC
>CALRZA010000211.1:0-4545 GCA_943372535.1 Auritidibacter sp. Marseille-P8566 | reverse complement strand
TGCGGGTGCCCGACGGGGCGCCCTGCCAGTGCAGGGTGGGGGAGCGGTCCTCGCCCCCGGCGCCCGCGATGCCCGAGCGGGCCCACTGCGGCATCGCTCCGCCGGCGACGAGGTCCGGGCTTGTGAGGGTGAAGGCGGGCACCTCGGGAAGTCGCCACGTGGGATCGTTCGGCATGGGCATCCTCTCGGCCGTTCTCGCCATTATCGCCCGGCTTCGGCAGAGGAGTCGATGTGCCAGCACGGACTCGTAACGATTCCGCGCGGTGCCGCCTCCCGGAGCACAGTCCGCCGTATTCTGGAAACGCCTCAGGGAGGTGAGGATGACCCAGATGGATGCCACGACCGTCACGGCAGAGACGGCGGCGGTCGGCAGCGCCCACACGGTGCGCCCCCGGGTCATCGGCATGTCGGATCTCGCCGTCTTCCCGCTCGCGATGAGCGGCAACGTCTTCGGGTGGACGGCGGACGACGCCACGACGAACGACATCCTCGACACCTACGCCGCAGGTGGCGGCAACTTCATCGACACCGCGGACTCCTACGCCGCCGGGCGCAGCGAGACGATGATCGGCAACTGGATGCGCCAGAAGCGCAACCGCAGCGACATCGTTGTCGCGACCAAGGTCGGCAAGAGCGCCGACAACCCCGGCTTGCGGGCTCGCGTGCTCACGCGGGCGGTCGAGGCGTCGCTGCAGCGTCTGCGCACCGACAGCATCGACCTGCTCTACCTGCACATCGACGACCTGACGGTCGAGTTCGAGGAGACGCTCCTCGCCGTCGACGAACTGATCCGCGCCGGCAAGGTGCGGTGGTTCGGCGGATCCGACCACACCGGCAACCGCCTCATCGAGGCGCGCATCGCCTCCGCGCAGCTCGGGGTCGCCCCGATGGTCGCGCTGCAGAACCACTACAACCTTCTGCACCGCTCCGAGTACGAGGGCGACTTGGCCCACGTCGCCGCTCAGCAGCGGCTCGGGGTCATGCCGCGGTTCGCACTCGCGAGCGGCTTCCTGACAGGCAAATACCGGCAGAAGTCCGACCTGGCCGCCAATGATCGCGGCAGCGAGGTGGCCAAGCTGCTGACGCGCAAGAACCTGCGCATCCTCTCCACGCTCGACTCGGTCGCCGCGGCTCACGACAGCTCGGTCGCCTCCGTGGCCCTGGCGTGGCTGTTGACCAAGCCCAACGTCGTGGCGCCGGTCGTGTCAGCGAGCCGACCGGAGCAGGTGGCCGACCTCGTCGCCGCCCCGCGGCTGCAGCTCTCGCGCAGCCAGGTCAGCGACCTCGACCGCGTGTCGGCTTAGCGCGCTGCTTCGGCGAGAACGCGGTTCGCGACACGCGTGAGCGCGGTCGTCGCGGCGATGGAGTCACCGGCATAGCCGCCCGAGAGGGCGCCGTCGCGAGCGAGCATGAGCTCGTCGGCGGCGTCGCCGGGCACGGGATGCCCGACCCGACGCAGCAGGTCGGCGAGGGTGTCGACGTACCACTCGCGGTGGGTCATGACGATCCGGCGCACGGGGTGGTCGGCCACGGGGAACTCGGCGGCGGCATTGATGAAGGGGCACCCGCGGAAGCCGGGGCGATCGATCTCGTCGACGATGTCCACGACGAAGGCGCGCAGCGCGGCACCGGGACCGGGGGCGTCCTCGATGATGCGCTCGAGCTTGTGACGCACGGCGTCGTGCCGGGCGGTGATGTACTCCACGATCAGGTTGTCCTTGGCGCGGAAGTGCTTGTAGAAGGTGGCCTTCGTTACGGACGAGGCGGCGATGATGCGGTCGACTCCGACGTTGCGGATGCCGTCCTCATAGAAGAGCACGTCGACGGTGTCGAGAATGCGGCCCTTCGCTGGAGCGCGCTGTGCGATCGGAGGTGCCTCAACGATCATCACAGCGCGACTCCTTGCGGGGGATACCGGTTGCCCGGCTGGTGCGCACCCTCCGCCATCGGGTCGGCGGGAGGTGCATCGGCTTCGGGTGCCTGAGAGAGACCCTAGCAAAGTGAGGACAGACAGACCAGTCTGTTTGTCCGCATGGCGTGACCCCAGTTCGGGGGGTACGGTGCGAAGGCGCGCCGACTCCGGCCGCCGACGGATGACGTAGGCTCGACACCGATGAACGGCGCCGTACTTCTTCCTCTCGACCGTCCCGACCTGTCGTTCACCGCCACGGGGGACTGTCTCGTCCGTCGCACGGTGCTGCCGAGCGGCGTGCGCATCCTCAGCGAGAGCGTGCCCGGCGCCCGCAGCGCGACGATCGGCTATTGGGTCGCGGTGGGTTCGCGCGATGAGATGCCCGAGACGTTCGGCTCGACGCACTTTCTCGAGCACCTGCTCTTCAAGGGCACGGCCACGCGCACGGCCCTCGACATCGCAATCGCCTTCGACGCGGTCGGCGGCGAACACAACGCGCTCACCGCCAAGGAGCACACCTGCTACTACGCGAAGGTGCGCGACCGCGACCTCCCGATGGCGATCGAGGTGCTCGCCGACATGGTCACCTCGTCGGTTCTCGACTCCGAGGAGTTCGAGACCGAGCGCGGGGTCATCCTCGAAGAGCTCGCGATGGCCGACGACGATCCGACGGATGTCGCGAGCGAGCGGTTCTTCGAGGCCGTGCTGGGCGATCATCCGCTCGGCCGCCCGATCGGGGGCAATCCGGGCACCATCACCGCCGTGACGCGGGAGGCGGTCTGGAACCATTACCAGGCCAACTACCGCCCGCGGGATCTCGTGATCACGGTCGCGGGCGCTGTCGACCACGATGAACTCGTCGCAGCCGTCTCCGCGGCCCTCGTCGCCGCGGGCTGGGATCTCGGTGTCGAGGCCGATCCGGTGCCCCGGCGCGAGTTCGCTCCCGACGCAATCGAGCGCGGCTCTGCGCTGGTGGTCGCCGCGCGACCGATCGAGCAGGCCAACATCATCGCGGGCATCCCGGGGCTGTCGGCCCGTGACGATCGCCGGGTAGTGCTCACGATCCTCAACTCGATCCTCGGCGGCGGCATGTCGAGCCGCCTCTTCCAGGAGATCCGGGAGCGTCGAGGCCTCGCGTACTCCGTCTACTCGTTCACGCCGAGCTACTCCGACGCGGGCATCATCGGCCTGTACGCCGGCTGCTCGCCCGCGCGGGCCGGTCAGGTCGCCGAGCTCATGCTGGGCGAGTTCAGCCGCCTCGCGCGCGAGGGCGTCACCGACACCGAGGTCGAGCGCGCGGTCGGGCAGCTCGGGGGAGCGGCAGCACTCGCCCTCGAAGACTCCGACACCCGCATGTCCCGCCTCGGCCGCAGTGAGCTGACTCTCGGCGAGTTCGTCGACCTCGACGAGTCGCTGCGGCGGCTGTCGCTCGTGACGGCGGCCGACGTGCGGTCCCTCGCCGAAGACCTCGTCACGCGCCCGCTGTCGATCGCGGCGGTCGGCACCATCGATTCATCCGCTCTCGACGGTCTGTCATTCGGGTCGCCCGCGACCGCCGTCTGACGCGAAGGACACCCCATGGCTCACTACCTCTACTTCGTTCGCCACGGCGAGCAACGGGATGCCGAACACGGCGTCGACGACGGGCCGCTGTCGCCCAAGGGCGTTCGTCAGGCGCAGGCGATCGCGGAGCGGCTCGGCGGGGTTCCGTTCACCCGGGCATGGCACTCCCCGCTGCAGCGGGCCGAGGAGACGGCCCACATCATGACGCAGCGCCTTCCCTCGCTGCGATCGGAACCGACGGCGCTGCTCATGGACTGCATCCCCTCGGGGCCGGAGCCCGACATGCCGAGCGCGTTCGACGCCTTCTTCGGCAGCATCACGCCCGAGCAGATCGACGCCGGCCAGGCGCAGATGGCGGATGCCGTCGCCGAGTTCCTCACTCCCGGCCGCGGCGATCACCACGAACTGCTCATCACCCACAACTTCGTCATCGCCTGGTTCGTGCGCGAGGTGTTCGGCGCCCCCGCGTGGCGGTGGCTCGGCCTCAATCAGGCGAACTGCGGGCTCACGATCATCCGCATCCGCAGCGCGAAGCCGCCGGTGCTGGTGACCCACAACGACCTCGGGCATCTGCCCGTGGAGCTGCGCACGGGCCTGCCGGTCGAGCAACCGTTCTAACGGGCTGCGCTCAGCCGCGGCGTTCCGATCAGCCGAACGAGATGCAGTAGACGCCGAGCGTCGCGATGTCGAACGACTCCTGGCCGGCCGGGGGTTCGAACGATCCGTCGGCCACCAGGCGGATCGTGGCGAAGCCGAGGCTCCCGGGGGCATCGGAATCGAAGACACCGAGATCGTTGTAGTAGCTGCCATCGCCGTTGTCGAGAAGGTTCTGCTCGCCCATCACAATCGCGTTTCCGGTGTCGTCGATGTACGACAGCCCCATGGAGGGCGTGTAGCCGGCGCCGAGTGAGAGGGAAAAGGTGATCGGCACGCCCGCGGCGTACTCGAATCCCTCTGCCGGGGCGGCCGTGATCAGATCGGTCGTGAAGAGCTCGTAGCCCTCGAGGGTCGGACAGGCGCCGCTCGGGCTGGCCGGCTCGGAGGCGGAGCCTCCATCGCCGGTGGTGGTC
>CALRZA010000210.1:0-4572 GCA_943372535.1 Auritidibacter sp. Marseille-P8566 | reverse complement strand
GCCAGGTCGACGGGGGGCTCAGTCAGGATGGGCAACCGTTCCGCGACGTACTTCTCGATGAGCTCACGATCACGTGGGCGGACCTCGGTATCGATGTCTTCGACTTCTCCGAGCTCGCCGCCATGGTGGAGCGCAACCTTGAATCGGTTGCCTTCTTCAGGCAGGCCATACATGCACTCGGCTTCGGCAGCGGGGAAGCAGAACATCGTCGGCTGAGGGGCACCTGCCGGGAGTTGGTAAACGGCGAAGACCTGACGTTCCACGACAAGGGGCACCTTGATCTTGAGGTGCCGCGCTGCCCACGAACCGAGGGTGAGAATGAGCTTCTTCGCCCTGAACTCCCCCTGCGTTGTGGAGACGAGATATCCGCCCTCGACCGGTTGCCAATCGAGCATCGTTGTATTCGTTTGAACGTGAGCGCCATGCTCCTTAGCGATCGCGAGATGCGCGACGATGCTGCGCTCGGGGTGAAGTCTGCCTGTGCCCGCTTCGAAGACGAGCACCTCATCGGGTTCCACCCGCACCCAGGGGAAGCGCTCGGCAGCCTCCTGCGGTGTGAGGACGTCGTGGGGGATGTCGGCGCTGGCATAACTGGCGAGGGCCCCCGCAACGATCTCGTCTTCGGGCGGCGCGATGTAGACACCGCCGACCTCCGTGAGAAGCTCCATTCCTGAGAGCTGCTCGTTGCGACGCCACAACTCGTACGCTCGCGCCATCATCGGCGTGTAGAACTCGCCTTCGGGACTCGCCATTCGAATGACACGACCCTGTCCGTGGTGAGAACCCATTGCGTGCGGCGGCGAGAACTGGTCGATCCCCCAGGCGCGCACCCCTCGCAGTGCAAGTTCGGCCAACGTCGCACTGCCCCACGCACCGAGTCCGACCACCAGGACATCAACGTCCAGAGGGTTGCGTTCCATTTCAGCGATCTCCCTATCGGTAGGTCTGCATCCTAGCACCGGTATTGAACTAACGATAAGTCAGGGACCTTAACTGCAGTCGGAGTCTGAGATCTCGCCAGTAATCTAGCCTCACCAAGGCTACGCTGAGTTATGCTGAGGCCGCCTCCCCTTAACCGACGGTTGGCATTTTCTGTCCCATGACCGCCGAGAGGGCCACATGTCGTCGCAGCCGGAGATCGATCCGTCCTCGAGTCGTGATCGAATACTTCAAGCGGCCACCAAGCGGTTCATGAAGAACGGCTACGCGGGAACCAGTCTGAAGACCATCGCGGAAGACGTGGGCATCTCCACTCCAGCGCTCTACTGGCACTTCAAATCGAAGGAAGAGATCGCCTTCGTCTCCGTGGAGATGGGCCTAGTCGACTTCATCTCATTCGTGCGGCGATCCGTCGTCTCATCCGATCCGAAGTCCCAGCTGAAGGAGCTGGTTACTGCGCACGTCACGTGGCAGCTCGAACAGGCGGATGCCGCCAGCGCGTTCGCGGCGACTGTGGGCATGCGGCAGATGGCCACGGAGTTCGAGACGACTCACCGGGACCGGATCGTCGGTCTGCAGCGCGAGTACCTCGATCTCATCCGCGAGATTCTTGTCTCTGGAAAGTCGGCGGGCGTGTTCGAGTTCGAAGACCCGGTCACGACGGGGTTCGCGATCTTGACCATGTGCGAGTACGTCCACACCTGGTTCAACCCGCACGGCGCCCTGACGCCCGCGGACGTCGCTCAGCGATTCACGGTAATCGCACTCGCAGCGGTTCGCGCCGCAATGTAGTTCATCTCATCGCTTGCCATCGCGCCTTACTTAATGTTAGATAAGGGAGCGGAGGTTGAGGCGGATGACCATGACAAAGACGGTTGGCATTCTGGGTGCAGCTGGTGCGCAAGCATCGGGTGTTATCGAAGGACTCGCTCGTGCGGATACTCCACTTCATCTGGTGTTGTGTGACCGCGCGGTACCCGCAGCTCTTGCAGACGCGGTCGGTCCTCACACCTCCGAGATCCTTGAGTTCGATCTGATCCAGCAGCCCGACGTGCTCGATCAGATGCTGAAGCAGGTCGACCTGGTGATCAATTGCACAGGACCGTACTTCATCCTCGGGCCACGCATCCTGGATGCGGCGATCGCTCAGGGCACGGACTATCTCGACATCTGCGACGACCTCGACGCAACGAAGCTTCTTCTCGATCGGGATGCTGCGGCGACTCGGGCGGGTGTGCGAGCACTCGTCGGGATGGGTTCAGCGCCGGGGACCACCAACATTCTCGTCAAGCTGGCTCTTGACGCGTTGCCTGATGGAGACGCTTCTGTCGAGATCACGTGGTGCGTCGACGCTTTGGACATGAACGGCGCCGTCGTCCCCCACTTCGCCCACTCCTTCAGCACTGTCGATCCCGAACTCTCCGGGACTCCCGAGTGGGAGGACCTGAACCCCCACTACGTGGACTTTCCCGAACCCGTGGGGCGTCAGCTCACGGTTCGACTCAGCCACCCCGAGTTGTTCACCCTTCCCCTCCACACGCGGGTCGTCAACGCGAGCAACTATGGAGGCGTGACACCTCCCGAGTTCACGCATCTCGGGTGGATCTCATCGCGCTTCACCGAGGGCCCTGGCAAGGACAAAGCGATCCTCCACGCCTTCTCCTTCGCCGGCGAGCAGCTTCTGAGCGACCACGAGAGGGTCGGCTCGGGGCTCATTGTGGACGTTCGCGTGGGTGCCAGCGGGTACCGGTTCGAGGCTGGCGGAACGACCAAGCAGGAAGAAGCGACCGGCACGCCGGCCGCTGCGGGAGCTCTCATGATGCTCGCGAATCGAGCCCCCGCGACGGGTGTGTTCCCAGCGGAGTGCCTCGAGCCTCGCGACTTCTTCTCGGCTCTCCGCGTAGTCTCTCAAGGGGGTGGCGGTCTGGGCGTCCAGCGCACCGAGAATGGCGTCGCGGTGGAGCGAGTCCGCATTCGCGACCTGATGGACCTCGCAAGCGACGCACGCCCGGTCCACGAAGTAGGGACGGTGCATTCTTCCTGATGGACGGATTGATGCAACCAGAGCCGCTGACTCTGCTACGAGTGGTTCGGCGCATGGAGACGGTCGCCTCGACCTCCACCCTGACGGTGAGCTCGACCTCCGGGCAGACAGTCCATCGTTTCGGGGAGATCGCGCAGCGAGTGCGCGTGCTGGCGTCCGCGCTCGTCGAAAACGGAGTAAAGCCTGGAGACCGCGTGGTCACGATGGCGTTCAACACCCGAGAACACCTCGAGCTGTTTCTCGCGGTACCTCTCGCTGGTGCCGTTCTCCAGCCGGTGAACCCGCGCTTGAGTGCGAGCCAGATCTCTTACATCCTTGACCACGGCGGAGCCCGAATCGCGTTCGTTGATTCCTCGATTGAGTCCGACCTGCTTGGGTTGGTCTCTGCAGCGGCTTCGATCCGCCAAGTCGTCCGCCTCGGTGACGGCGTTGCCGACGAGTACGAGGCCTTCGTCTCCACCGGCTCCGCGTCGTCGGTGCTCCCCGAGCTGAACGAACAGTGGGCTTCAGGCCTCTTCTATACGAGTGGAACAACCGGTCATCCCAAGGGCGTTCTCTACTCCCACCGGTCCACGCTCTTGCACGCGATCGGCACGTGCCTGGTCGATGGATACGGGATATCCCAGCACGAGACCGTGCTTCCGATCGTGCCGCTCTTTCATGCCAACGCGTGGGGCCTGCCACACGCCGCTGGACTGACGGGTGCCAATCTCGTCTTGCCGGGTCGCGACGCGTCCGGAGCGGCGACGTCGGAACTGGTGCGATCAGCCGAAGTGACGATGCTGGCGGCTGTGCCCACGGTGCTCGCAGAGATGCTCGTGTACGCCGGCACGAATCCAGGAGTTCTTTCTTCGCTGCGCACCATCGTCTCGGGCGGAGCACCGCTCCCGTTGAAGCTGGTCAAGAGCTTCGCTGCCGATCATGGGGTTGAGGTCATTCAGGGATGGGGAATGACCGAGACCAGCCCGAATGTGGCGATGTCGTGGCCGCCGTCCCGAAATGCTGGTCTTCTCGATCCTGACGAGTATCGAATTCAGGCAGGCCGCATGAACATGCTGGCTGATGCTCGCATCATGAGCCCGGACGGAGTGGAGCTTCCCTGGGACGGCGTGGCCGCCGGAGAGATTCAATTGCGCAGCCCCCACGCCGCAGTCGCCTACTACGAAAATCCTGAGGCGTCAGCAGAGCTTCTTGATGGCGCCTGGTTGCGCACGGGGGATTTGGCTTCGATCGATCCGAGCGGACGTGTTCATCTTCGGGACCGGATCAAGGATCTGGTCAAGTCGGGCGGAGAGTGGATCCCCACCGTCGAACTCGAGGCTCACATCAGCTCCCATCCCGATGTCGAGGACGCGGCTGTCGTTGCGATCGTCGACGAACGCTGGGGGGAGCGCCCGCTCGCATGGCTGGTGATGCGGGCGGGCGCCACCCTTGACCCGGATTCAATCCGAGCGCACCTCTTAGAGCTGGTGCCGCGTTGGTGGGTGCCCGAGCAGTATCGCGTCGTCGATAGCCTGCCCCTCACTCCGGCCGGCAAGGTCGACAAGAAGGCGTTGCGCGAGCGACCCGCCAACTAGGCGGGGTCGGTC
>CALRZA010000209.1:0-4577 GCA_943372535.1 Auritidibacter sp. Marseille-P8566 | reverse complement strand
ATCCCCGCCGAGCTCGACTTCGAGGTCGGCGAGACCATCACGATCAAGGAGGGTTCGTTCGCGGGCCTTCCCGGGTCGATCAGCGAGATCAAGGCCGAGAGCGGCAAGCTCATCGTGCTCGTCTCGCTCTTCGAGCGCGAGACGCCCGTCGAGCTCTCGTTCGACCAGGTCACCAAGCTCTGAGTTTGTTGGCGCGCCGCCGCTACTGCGGCGCGCGTC
This sequence comes from Auritidibacter sp. Marseille-P8566, assembly GCA_943372535.1. Taxonomy (GTDB): domain Bacteria; phylum Actinomycetota; class Actinomycetes; order Actinomycetales; family Microbacteriaceae; genus Rhodoglobus. The sequence goes on along the minus strand of CALRZA010000209.1, from coordinate 4,358 downwards.
GTCCGGTGGTTGGCACGATGCGATCGCGCCAACCACCGGGATCGGCTGGGCGGGCATATTGCGGTGCTTACCGGGGGGATGCGGCGGCATCCGCTAGGCAGGCACGCCCTGATCGCGTAACATGAACAGGTTGCCCGCACTCGGTGAGAGCCGGGGCGCGCCCGCAACTATCCACCGCATCCGACCCGGATGACGGGAGCGTCGCCCTCGGGCGGCACGACACGAAGGAAGAAACATGGCACCGAAGAAGAAGGTGACGGGTCTGATCAAGCTTCAGATCCAAGCCGGCGCCGCCAACCCCGCCCCGCCCATCGGCCCGGCCCTGGGTCAGCACGGCGTGAACATCATGGAGTTCTGCAAGGCGTACATCGCCGCGACCGAGTCGCAGCGCGGCAACGTCATCCCGGTGGAGATCACCGTCTACGAGGACCGTTCGTTCACGTTCATCCTCAAGACCCCGCCCGCCGCGGAGCTCATCAAGAAGGCCGCCGGAGTGCAGAAGGGGTCGTCGACCCCGCACACGGTGAAGGTCGCCAAGCTCACCAAGGAGCAGGTGCGCTCGATCGCCGAGCAGAAGATGGTCGACCTCAACGCCAACGACATCGAGGGTGCAGAGAAGATCATCGCGGGCACCGCCCGTTCCATGGGAATCACGGTGGAGGCGTAATCATGGCAACCAAGTCCAAGGCATACCGCGCCGCAGCGGAGAAGATCGAAGAAGGCAAGTTCTACACGGCCGCCGAGGCCGTCGCCGTCGCCAAGGAGACCGGGTCGAAGAAGTTCGACTCCACGGTCGAGGTCGCGCTCAAGCTCGGGGTCGACCCGCGCAAGGCCGACCAGATGGTGCGTGGCACGGTCATCCTGCCCCACGGCACGGGCAAGACCGCCCGCGTCATCGTGTTCGCGACCGGTCCCGCGGCGGAGGCTGCTCTCGCGGCCGGCGCTGACGAGGTCGGTGGCGTCGAGCTCATCGAGAAGGTCGCGGGCGGCTACACGTCGTTCGACGCCGCCGTCTCGACCCCCGAGCTCATGGGTCAGGTCGGTCGTCTCGGTAAGGTGCTCGGTCCCCGTGGCCTCATGCCCAACCCGAAGACCGGCACCGTGACGCAGGACACCGGCAAGGCCGTGTCTGACATCAAGGGCGGAAAGATCGAGTTCCGTGTCGACAAGCACGCCAACGTGCACTTCGTCGTCGGCAAGGCGGGCTTCACCCTCGACCAGCTCAGCGAGAACATCAAGGCCGCGATCGACGAGGTCGTCCGCGCCAAGCCGAGCTCGTCCAAGGGCCGCTACATCACCAAGGGCACCGTCTCGACGACGTTCGGTCCGGGCATCCCGCTCGACATCAACTCGCTCGTCTAGGCAGCACGTCTGAGGGAGGGGGTCGACTTCGGTCGGCCCCCTTCGTCGTCCCGAGACCGTCGACACGGAGAGGTTTCATGAGCACGATCGTGCGTCGAGCATCGGTGGATGACGCGGCTCTCCTCGCCCGCATCGCCGCGGCGACCTTCCCGCTGGCCTGCCCCCCGCACACCCGCGCGGAGGACATCGCCGAGTTCATCGCGAGCGTGCTGTCGGAGGCGCGGTTCGCGGAGTATCTCGCCGACCCGCAGCGAGCGCTCTTCGTCTGCGAGACCGAGGGCGTGCCGAGCGGCTACACGATGCTGATCCTCACGGAGCCGATCGACCCGGATGTCGCGGCCGCGGTCACGACACTACCGACCGCCGAGCTCTCGAAGGTCTACGTGCTGCCGGAGTTCCACGGCGGCGGCATCGCCGCGCTGCTCGTCGAGACGACCGTCGCGGAGGCGCGAGAGCGCGGCGCCCGCAGCGTCTGGCTCGGGGTCAATCAGGAGAACGTGCGGGCGAACCGCTTCTACGAGAAGGCCGGCTTCGCGCAGGTCGGCACGAAGAGGTTCCTCGTGGGCGGGCGCTACGAAGACGACTTCGTACTCTGCCAGGTTCTCTAGCGCTCCGACACGCTCAGCACGACCTTGCCGCGGGTGTGCCCGGTCTCGATCGCGAGGTGGGCGGCGGCGGCATCCGCCAGATCGAAGACCTGATCGACGAAGACGCGCACGTCGCCCGATTCGATGAGGCGGCTGATGACCGCGAGGGTCGCGCCGTCAGGCGAGACGCGGTAGCCGGTCGCCCGCATGCCCGCGGCCGTCGCGTCGGCCATGAAGGTCGGCCACGAGCCCGTGGGGATGTTGACCAGCAGGCCCCCGGGCTTGAGCACGCTGAGCGAGCGCGAGCCGGTGTCATCCGCGACGTTGCCGATGAGGTCGATGACGACGTCGAGGTCCTTGACGACGTCCTCGAACCGGGTCGTCGAGTAGTCGATCACCTCGTGCGCGCCGAGCTCGCGCAGCCAGCTCGCGTTGCGCGTCGATCCGGTGGTGATCACGCGCGCGCCGAAGAAGCTCGCGAACTGCACCGCGAAGTGGCCGACGCCGCCCCCGCCGGCGTGGATGAGCATCCGCTGCCCTTCGTGGGCCTTCGCCACCTCGACCACGGCACCCCACGCCGTCATCGCCGCGAGCGGCACGGCCGCAGCTTCGACGTGGGAGAGCGACCGCGGTTTGCGGGCGATGCTCATGGCGGGCACCGTGAGGTACTCCGCGTAGGCGCCTCCCAGACGCGGCACCATCGTCATGCCGTAGACCTCGTCGCCCGGCTTGAGCGGGTGCGACTCGTAGGGGGATTCCACGACGATCCCGCTGAAGTCGTTGCCGAGCACGACCGGGTACTGCGTGATCGCCCCGGCGGCTCCGCGCCCGGCCCGGGTCTTCACGTCGATCGGGTTCACGCCCGCCGCGACGACCTTGATAAGGAACTCCGCGTTGGCGCGCACCGGCATCGGCACCTCGGCCGCGTGAAGCACATCGGCTTCCCCGGTCGAGCTCATCACCATGGCTCGCATCGTGCTCATCGCGTGGATCTCCCCTGTCTGAGGCCCAGTCAACTGCTCCAATGATTCAGCGTTGTTACGGCGGTGTCACTGCCCGGCTAACAATCCTCGCTATCCTCGGGCCATGCCCGCTGACGTGCCACCCGCGACGAATCCCAGAGTTCGCGTGACGGATGTGCGCCTGCTGAGCGACAACTGGTACCGACTGCACACGACGACCTTCGATTACCTCGGCGATGACGGCGAGTGGACGACGCAGTCCCGTGAGACCTACGACCGGGGCAACGGCGCGACGATCCTGCTGTACAACGTGGCCCGGCGCTCGGTTCTGCTGACGCGGCAGTTCCGCTACCCGGTCTATGTCAACGGGCATCCCGACGGCATGCTCCTGGAGACGGCGGCGGGCCTCCTCGACGATGATGACGCCGAGACCGCGATCCGCCGGGAGGCCATCGAGGAGACCGGCCACGCGATCGGCGACGTGACGCGCGTCTTCGACGTCTACATGAGTCCGGGCTCGGTGACGGAGCGGCTGCACTTCTTCGCCGCTCCCTACAGCGCGAGCACGCGGGCGACCGAGGGCGGGGGCATCACCGAAGACGGCGAGCACATCACGGTCGTCGAGCTGAACATTGATGAGGCCCTCGCGATGATCGAGGATGGACGCATCGCCGATGCCAAGACGATCATGCTGCTGCAGTGGTCGGTGCTGAGAGGTCCGTTTGCGCGCGATCAGTCGTGAGTTCGTCGCGGCCGTGGTCGGCTGCCTCCTGGTGTCGGTCGCGCTCGCCATGATCTGGGCGGCTCGTCTGACGATCCCCCGCGAGCTCTATGTGAGCGAACTGGGGGCGGAGGGCATGCCGACGGCCGCGTCGTTCGAGCTCTCGCTCCTGCTCATCGTGATCGGAGGAGCGGCGGTGGCCTGGTCGGGGCGCCACGTGCGCTCGTCGGTGCGCATCCTGAGCGCGTGGACCCCGGCGGTCTCACTCTGGGTCGCGTGCGCGTTCTTCCTCTTCGCGTCGCAGGTCACCTGCACGAGCGGATGCCCGCTGCCCTACGGGCCGAGCTTCACGTGGCAGGACTTCTCGCACACCCTCGCGGCCGTGCTCGCGTTCGCCGCCGCCTGCTGGGCGATGCTGCAGACGTCGTTCGCGCGGGAGCACCCGGTGCTCGCCGGGCTCTCCCTCACCCTCGGACTGCTCGTCGCCGTGATCGCCGCGACCGGCGGCATCCTCTCCCTCGTGCGCTGGCAGCAGGGGTTCGGCAGTCAGCTCGAGTTCGTCGCGACGACGCTCGCGATCGGGTGGCTGGTCGTCTTCGGCGCTGTGATCGCGGTGCGGCACGCGCGTGCGCCGGGCGGCACGAGCGCGCCGCGGTCAGCGTTGCAGCAGCTCGAGTAGCCGGTTCGCGCGGCCGACGAGCACGTGGATCTCGTTGTCGTCACGCT
>CALRZA010000208.1:0-4577 GCA_943372535.1 Auritidibacter sp. Marseille-P8566 | reverse complement strand
CCCAGCGCACCCGCGCGGTCGGTCTGATCGTTCACGAACCGCACTCCGTCTTCCTGGAGGACCCGAACATCGGGGCGATCCTGCTCGGCACGAACGAGCGCCTCTCCGAAGACGACTCCCAACTGGTCTGCCTCATCATCGGCTCGGATCGGGATTCGGCCCGGGTCGCCGACTTCCTTCGCGGCGGTTTCGTCGACGGGGCCATCATCGTGTCGGCGCGCGAGCACGATCCGATCGCGCTCGCGATCGCGCAGATCGGATTGCCGGCCGTCACCATCGGGCATCCCTCCGACGTGCCGGAGATCCCGTTCGTCGGAATCGACAACCGCACGGCCGCCCGCGACATCACCACCCGCCTGCGCGACACCGGGCGCCGATCGATCGGCATGATCGCGGCCGCCTTGGACCGGGACTCTGGCGCCGATCGACTCGCGGGTTTCCGCGACGCCCTCGGCGACCGGTTCGATCCGCGCCTCGTCGTCGACTACCCGCTCTATTCGCGCCAGACCGGGGTCGACGGCATGCGCGAGCTTCTCGACCGCGAGCCGGGCCTCGACGGCGTCTTCGCCGCGTCCGATGCGATCGCCGCCGGAGCGATGGACGTGCTTCAGGCCGCCGGTCGCCGGGTGCCCGACGAGATCGGCCTCGTCGGCTTCGACGACAGCGACTGGGCGCTGCGCTGTCATCCGCTGCTCTCCACCGTGCGCCAGCCCGCTGACCTCCTGGGACGCAGCGCGGCGTCGATCGTGCTCGACCTCGTCAACGGGGATGCCCCGACCGAGATGGGCACGATCCTGCCGACCCAGATCATCTGGCGCCAGTCCGCCTAGCCGACCAATTCGTGAGGTAAGCCAATCGGCCCCTTCTCCTGCGCAGAACGGGGCCGATTGGCTTACCTCAGCGGGTGTTACAGGCGCGCGGCGTACTGCTCGCGGATGCCCGGGTGCGGGTCGGGCGTCGGCTCGTGCACGAGCGCCACCGACCACGCGGGCCGGGCACCGGTGAGGGCCCACGCCGCCTGAACCGCGGCCCCGCGGGCGACGTACTCGCCCGGCTCGGGAACCACGACGGGCACGTCGAACACCTGCGCGGCGATCGCCGAGACGGCCGAGTTCTGCGCGGCGCCGCCGATGAGCAGCAGCCGACGCGCGTCGACCCCGCCGGCCCGCACGGCATCCAGTCCCGCGGCGAGACCGCAGAGCAGGCCCTCGATCGCCGCGCGGGCGAGATCGGGCCGGCTGGTGCTCGCGAGGGTCATGCCGAAGAGGGTGGCCGTGGCGTCCGGTCGGTTCGGAGTGCGCTCGCCCTCGAACCACGGCTGCAGCACGAGGCCGCCGGCGCCGGGCGCGCTCTGCAGCGCGAGGCGGCCGAGCTCGTCGTGGTCGACGCCGAGCAGGGCGGCGATCGAGTCGAGCACGCGCGCGGCGTTCATCGTCGCGACGAGCGGCAGGAAGAGCCCGCTGGCGTCCGCGAAACCCGCGACCGTGCCGGTGGGGTCGGCCGACGGCGTGCCGGTGACGGCGAAGACGGTGCCGCTCGTGCCGATCGAGATGACGACGTCGCCGTCGACGGCTCCGAGGCCGAGCGCGGCGGCCGCGTTGTCTCCCGCACCGACCCCGACGACGCGACCGTCGACCTTCCCCGCGGACTCCGCGGGGCCGAGCACGCGCGGCAGCACCGCGTCGTGCCCGAGCGCCCGCACGAGCAGGTCGCGGTCGTACTCGCCCGTCGCGGGCGACCAGTAGCCGGTTCCGCTCGCGTCGGAGCGGTCGGTCGTCAGGGCGTCCAATCGCGGGTTCTGCGGACCGAACCCGCGCAGCCGCCAGGTCAGCCAGTCGTGAGGCAGCGCCACCGCCGCGACCCGCGCCGCATTCTCGGGCTCGTGGTCGCGCAGCCAACGCAGCTTCGTCGACGTGAAGCTCGCCACGGGTCGTGACCCGGTGCGCGCGACGATGTCGTCGACCTCAGCGGCGAGCTGGTCGGCCGCCTCGGCCGAGCGGGTGTCGTTCCAGAGCAGGGCGGGGCGGATGACGCGGCCCCCGTCATCGAGCACGACCATGCCGTGCTGCTGCCCGCCGACGGAGATGGCCTCGACACCGTCGAGCCCGCCCGCCTGCGCGATCGCGTCGGTCAGCGCGGTCCACCAGTGCTCGGGGTCGACCTCGGTTCCGGCGGGGTGAGCCGCGCGGCCCTCGCGCACGAGGGCTCCCGTCGCGGCATCCACGATGACGACCTTGCACGATTGGGTCGACGAGTCGACGCCGGCAACCAGGGTCATGAGCGTGTTCCGACTCGCGCGCGTCAGCGCGCGCCCAGCAGGTGCTCGGTCGCGAGCTGCTGCAGGCGCACGAAGCCGAAGCCCTTGCCGTTGAAGTAGGCGCTCGAGTCGAAGTCCTCGTACGCGGAGCGGTCGGCGAGCAGGGCCTCGTAGCCGTCGGCGGCCGTCGGCTCGCTGAGCTCGTTCACGCGCGACGCGGCGAGCGCCTCCTGCACCTCGGGGTCGGCGCGGAACGCCGCCGCGCGCTCCTTGAGCAGCAGGTAGGTGCGCATGTTCGCGGCCGCGGAGTCCCAGACGCCGGTCTCGTCCTCCGTGCGCGAGGGCTTGTAGTCGAAGTGACGCGGGCCGTGGTACGCGGGCCCACCGTTCGGGCCGCCGTTCTCGAGCAGGTCGACGAGCGCGAACGCGTTGTGCAGGTCGCCGTGTCCGAACACGAGGTCCTGGTCGTACTTGATACCGCGCTGACCGTTGAGGTCGATGTGGAAGAGCTTGTCGTGGTACAGCGCCTGCGCGATGCCCGCGGCGAAGTTGAGTCCCGCCATCTGCTCGTGGCCGACCTCGGGGTTCAGGCCGACGAGCTCGGGGCGCTCGAGCGAGTTGATGAACGCGAGCGCGTGACCGACGGTCGGCAGCAGGATGTCGCCGCGGGGCTCGTTGGGCTTGGGCTCGATCGCGAACTTGATGTCGTAGCCCTTGTCGGTGACGTAGTCGCCGAGCAGGTTGACGGCCTCGCGGTAGCGCTCGAGAGCCTGGCGGATGTCCTTGGCCGCGTCGTACTCGGCGCCCTCGCGCCCGCCCCACATCACGAAGGTCGTCGCGCCCATCTCGGCGGCGAGGTCGATGTTGCGCAGCACCTTGCGCAGCGCGAAGCGACGCACGGCGCGGTCGTTGGAGGTGAAGCCGCCGTCCTTGAAGACGGGCTGGCTGAAGAGGTTCGTCGTGATCATGGGCACGACGAGGCCGGTGTCGGCGAGCGCCTTCTTCAGGCGGTCGATCTCGTGCTGGCGCTCGGCATCCGTCGACCCGAAGGCGAACAGGTCGTCGTCGTGGAAGGTGAGGCCGTAGGCGCCGAGTTCGGCGAGTTTCTCGACGGCGTGCACGGTGTCGAGGGGCGCACGGGTCGGTCCACCGAACGGGTCGGCCCCGTTGTAGCCGATGGTCCAGAGGCCGAAGGTGAACGTGTCGGCGGGGGTGGGGGTTGTCATGGGGCATCCTTCAGCGACGATGGTGATTTGTTGACATGCCAAACATAAACGATGAAAAGCGATCTGTCGAGCGTTAGGGTGAGCGGGTGATGATCGATCCCGCGTTGCCGCTCGGCACCAACGGCGACGTCGTCAGGCGCGACAATCTCTCGGCGATCCTCGGCCGCGTGCATCGCTCGGGCGGGCTCTCCCGCTCGGCCCTGACCAGCGCGACCGGCCTCAATCGCTCGACGGTCGGGGCGCTCGTGGGAGAGCTCGTCGAACGGGGGCTGGTCACGGAGGGGGAGCCCGAGCCCACCCGCCAACGAGGTCGCCCCTCGCCTCAGGTGCTGCCGAATCCCGGGCCGGTCGTCATCGCGATCAACCCCGAGCTGGATGCCGTGACCTTCGCTCTCGTCGGTCTCGGCGCCCGAGTCGAACGTCGGTGGCGCCGGGAGGTGGACCATCCGATCGGTCCCGACGAGACGGTGGCGATCATCGTCGAGACTCTGCGTCAGCTCGAGACGGAGCTCGTGGCACGCCGCATCCTCGGTATCGGGGTCGCCGTTCCGGGCATCGTGCAGGCCGACGAAGGGCTGGTGCGCTGGGCCCCGCACCTCGGGTGGACCGACGTGCCCCTCGCCGCCCTGATCACCCGCGAGACGGGCATCGAGGCGCACGTCGGCAACGACGCGAGCCTCGGCGCCGTCGCCGAGCATCTCTTCGGAGCCGGCCGCGGCGTCGATGATCTCGTGTACCTCAATGGCGGCGCGAGCGGCATCGGCGGCGGAGTCATCGTCGCCGGGCGGCCCCTCGGTGGCCGAAGCGGCTACGCGGGCGAGTTCGGTCACAATCGTCCGGGGTCGTCCGACCCGACCGATCGGCTCTCGACGAGCGGGGCCCTCGAAGACGAGGCCAACCGATCCCGCCTCCTGCGGGCCGCCGGCCTCACCGTCGCCGACGAACCCACGTTGCGCGCTGAACTCACCGCCACAGCCTCACCGACGGTGCGGGCCGAACTCGCGCGTCAGCGCCGCGTCCTCGCCGCCGCGATCGCCAACGCCATCAACGTGCTCAACCCGGCGGTGGTGCTTCTCGGCGGCTTCCTCGCGACC